>JBKOYW010000394.1:0-6175 GCA_046744275.1 Actinomycetota bacterium | reverse complement strand
GCGTGCGTTGTCCAGCGCCGCGCGCGCGCCCCGGGTGAACCGCAGCTTGACCGCGGCCTTGCCCGCCGCGACCCGCTTGGCGCCGGAGGCGACCTTGAGGCCCCGGTCCCTCGCCGTGGCGCGCAGCCGGCCGGCGGACGGCACCGTCACCTTGATGCTGAAGCCCTTGGCCAGCGCGCGGCCGAGCTTGGTCCTCGCCGCCTTGGCCTTCAGGTCGCCGCCGTTCGAGCTGCGACCGGCCGGGACGTCGGCCGGGCCCCAGTCGGGCTGCGAGCCGCCGGGGATCACGAGCGGCGCGGTCGGCGTCGCGCCGTCGGTGGTGCAGCCGCCGGCGAAGCTCGGCACGGTGACCACCTTGATGCCGTCGTCCTCGGCCCAGGCGAGCCGGCCGCCGTCGGGAGAGAAGGTCGGCGTCGAGTAGTGGCCGGCGGGGCCGCTGTAGCGGTAGCAGATGGTCGGGCGGCTGGAGGCCGGCGCGTCGCCGTCCTTGAAGGTGGTCGGGAACTGCGGGACCGAGTAGACGGTGAGGGTGCTGTCGCTGGAGCCCGTGGCGAACGCGAGCTTGGTGCGGTCGCGCGACACGTCGCCGCCACTCATGTGCGGGTTGTTTCCGACGGTGTCGCTGAACCAGCCCTTGACGAGGTTGCCGGAGTCGCCGTCGCTGAGCGTGTCGAGGATCACGTCGTAGTTCAGCGCGTGCGTCGGGTCGCTGATCATGACGGTGTCGTCGTCGACCCATGACGGGTTGCGCCAGCCGGAGTGCTTGCCGAGCGCGGGGTCGTCCCACGCGGTCTGGCGGTCGGCCCACGAGTAGCCGGTGCCGCCCTCGTTGATCGTGGTCACGCACGTGGGCGGGAAGCACGTCGGGCTCTGGCTCTGGGTCATGTAGTAGTAGGTGTAGGCGACCTTCGTGCCGTCCGGCGAGATCGCCGGGTCGAATGGGCCGTAGAACGTCTTGGCGGGCGCCGGCCGCGTGTCGCTGACCGGGGTGTCGAAGTCCGCGAGCACGTTGCCCTGGCGGTCGAGCCGGCGCAGCCGCACGCCGCTGAGGGCGATCATCGTGCCGTCGTCGGCCTGGGAGACGTCGGCGTAGCCGCCGGTGGAGGTCACGCGGTACTGGCGCGAGCCGTCGCCGGTCGACAGCCACACGTCGCCGTCCTTGACGTAGGCGATCGAGTC
Organism: Actinomycetota bacterium; assembly: GCA_046744275.1. Taxonomy (GTDB): domain Bacteria; phylum Actinomycetota; class Thermoleophilia; order Solirubrobacterales; family Solirubrobacteraceae; genus DASSUW01. The sequence continues at coordinate 4,996 of JBKOYW010000394.1, read as the reverse complement.
GGCGCTCGCGGCCGGCGCGGCGATCGCGAGGGCGACCAGTGCGCCGCACACCGAGACGAGTCGGAGGAGGGAGGGGGAGGACATGGGCCGGGATCGTGCACTGCGCAACCACCGGCGGCATCGGGGAACCTCCTAGGATCGCGCCATGAGGCTCGTCCACACCTGCATCCGCGTCCGCGACATCGACGCGTCGCTCCGCTTCTACGAGGCGCTCGGGTTCGAGCGCCGCGGCAAGCTCCAGTTCGAGACCGCCTACAACGTCTACCTCGGCCTGCCGGGCGACGGCGATACGCTCGAGCTGACCGTCAACGTGGGCCGCGAGGAGCCGTATGACATCGGCGACGGCTACAACCACGTCGCGATCACGGTCGGCGACATCGACGCGGTCGTCGCGAGGCTGGCCGAGCAGGGGATCGAGCCGGAGAAGCCGCCGTACCACCCCGGCGGCCGCGAGGAGCTCGGCCCGATCTGCTTCGTCGCCGATCCCGACGGCTACCGGATCGAGCTGATCGCCGGCGAGGAGTTCGCCACGCCGCAGGACACCTAGTAGGCGGCGCGTGCGACCGCGCGGAACGCTTCCACCGTCGGCGAGCGATCGTCGTCCCGCCACAGCAGCCGCGTCTCGAGCACCCCGCCGGGCTCTCCGAGCGGAACGGCGACCACCCCGTCTGCAAGGGCGCTCGCGACGGAGGCCGGCGCGAGCGCGACGACCGGGACGTCCGGCAGAAGCAGGAGATCCCAGCCCGTGTGGAAGGACTCGCTGCGAAGCCGTGGCTCGAACCCGCCCCGGCGGCAGATGCCGACCAGCACGTCGTGAAGCCGCGGAGCGAGCTCGCGAGGGAAGAGCAGCAGCTCCTCGTCCGCGAGCTCCGCGACGCCGATCGCCCGCTCGCGTGCCAGCCGGTGGCGCTCGGCGAGGACGACGACGGCCGGCTCGGTGCGTATCACCTGGTCGGCCAGCTCAGGGGCGAGCTCGGGACAAAGCGAGACGGCGACGTCGATCGTGCCTCGCTGCAGGGCCTCTGCCATGTCCGCGTTCCACATCTCCTGCGTGAGCAGCTCGACGTCCGGATGCCCGGCGCGGAAGGCCTGACCGAGCCTCGGAAGAGTTTCGAAGCGGGCGCTCCAGCTGAACCCGACCGACAGCCGGCCGAGCTCGCCGGCACCGGCTCGCTTGGCGGCGGCGACCGCCCGGTCGGCCTCCGCGAGCGCCCGCCGGGCACCGTCGAGCAGCACGCGGCCCGCCTCGGTCAGCCTGACCTCGCGGCTCGTGCGGACGAAGAGGTCGGTGCCGAGCTCCTGCTCGAGCTGCCGGATCGCGACGCTGAGCGGCGGCTGTGCCATGTGCAGGCGGATGGCTGCGCGGCTGAAGTTGAGCTCCTCGGCGACGACGACGTCGAAGTACCGCAGATGACGCAGCTCGGGCACGTCGCGAACCTATACGCCATCGGTCTAGAGGTAGACGCGAACGGTGTTGGGAGGCGTGCGGCGCGGGCGTAGCTTCGAGCGCGTGACCGGAGCGATCGACGTCCTCAGGCCGGACGCGCCGAAGCGAGTCGTGATCGTCGCATCCAACCCCGCGGTGTCGGAGCAGACCGGCTGGCCGATCGGCTTCTGGTGGGCCGAGCTCACGCACCCGTACTGGGAGCTCACGGAGCACGGCTACCAGGTGGACGTGGCGAGCCCGGACGGTGGCAGGCTCGAGGGCGACTCCTGGAGCGACCCGCGCGACGATTCTCGCTACGCAGCCGACGACCTGCTCAGCCTCGGGTTCATCAGCTCGCCCGACCATGTCCGGCTCGTCGAGCAGTCCCGGCCGCTCGCCGACATCGCCGTCGAGGACTACGACGCGGTGCTGTTCGTCGGCGGTCAGGGGCCGATGTACACGTTCTGGCGCGACGGGCGCGTGCCCGCCCTCCTCGCCTCCTTCTACGAGGCGGGCAAGGCGACCGCCGTCATCTGCCACGCCACCTGCGTCCTGCTCAGGACGCGCCTGTCGGACGGACGCCTGCTGGTCGAGGGCAAGACGTGGACGGGCTTCGCCAACTCCGAGGAACGGTTCGCGGACGACTACGTCGGTCAGAGGATCCAGCCGTTCTGGATCGAGGACGAGGCGCGCAAGCTCGACGGCACGAACTTCATCGTCAACGGCCGCTTCAAGGCCCACGCCGTCAGGGACGGGAACCTGATCACCGGTCAGCAGCAGTACTCGGGCACCGCCGCGGCTCGACTCATCGTCGAGGCGCTCGGGGTCTGACAGCGAGTCGCCGGGATGGCCGACGCGCAGCATCGGCAGGCGCTGCTGACCGCCCTCACGACGAGCACTTCACGCTCCAGGGAGCGCACAGCACGACCGTCAGCGAGAACACCGGTCGGTCGAGCCTGTACCTGACCGCGGTGTCGAGCGCACTCGTCGCCCTCCCGGGCGCAGCTACTGTCCAGCGCGTCGACCACGGTCGGGGTCGTCAACAGCGTCGTCGGCGGATCCGGCATTGCGCTGCTGATCGGAGCGGTCAGCGACGCGTCGCCCGGCCTCGCGGTGGCGGTGGGAGCCGTCGCGGCCGGCGGGCTCGCCCTTGTGCACGTGCTGCACGAGCGTCGCACGTTCACGCGCGCCTTCGCGCACATGGACGTAGCGTTCCCCTCCGCCTAGCCGGCAGCCAGGTACCGGAGCCCGTTGATGCCGGGCGTGAAGTAGTACTCGCCGCCGCGCATCGTCACCACGCGCGACAGCGGGCCCATGAAGAACGGCGGCCGGCCGGGGATCGTCATCTTCGGCGGCCCGTCCGTGTCGTGCGGGCCGATCAGCGGGTCCTGGTCATCGCCGACGCGGAACGGGTTGCCGGTGTTCGCCCACTGCGCCTGGACGAACTCGAACTGGCGGGCCAGGCTCGCCTGCAGCGTCATGAAGATCACGCCGCGGTCCTTGCCGTCGTCCTCGGCGCCGTCGGGCAGCGGATCGCCGTACGTGATGCCGCGCCGGATCAGGCGGTGGCGGTTCACGAGCTTGCCCTCGAACGGCATGCTCAGCCGCGGGTTCATGCGCCGGATGTGGGAGCCGATCGGGCAGCGCATCCCGTCGGGGTCGCCGCTGAAGTCGAAGGCGTTGTTGCGCGACTTGTCCTGGACGAGCGCGGGGTCCTCGCGGTCGGGCCGGGCGTCGAGCGGCGTGCCGTCGCGCCAGCGGCCGACGAGCTTGGCGGCCAGCAGCTCCTCGCCGCCCGGATACAGCGCGGCGGCCTCGCGCAGCTGGCGCCGGAAGCCGGCGACGTCCTGGCGCAGCTTGCGGTACACGAGGTAGGAGCCGTTGCGGCTCAGCTCGTCGGGCGCCGGGGCGGCGGGCAGGGCGCCCTGCTCGTCGGGGTAGCCGAGGATGAACTCGCCGGCCCGGATCGGCCGCCAATCGCCGCTCTTGGCCGGCGCGCCGGCACCCGCGTGGTCGTCGAAGCGGCTGCCCTCGATGGCCGGCTGCGAGAACCCGTCGGCGTAGCCGAAGTGCTCGCGGCCGGTCGGCAGCGCGCCGCCGAACTGCGTGACCACGACGGTCACGCCACCCGCCCGCGCGACCGCCTCGCGCAGCCGCCGGTCGCGCTCCTTCAGCGCGTCGGCGTCCTTGGCGCTGATCATCACCAAGACGTGAGCCTCGCGGGTCCTGAAGCAGTCCTCCCAGTGCTCGGGGGCGCTCTCGCCGATGTCACCCAGGAGCGCAGCGCGCGAGGCCATCCCGTCGCGGAACTCGGCCGGGAACGCGGCGAGCGAGGCCTCGGGCACGCCGAGCGCCCGCAGGCCCTCGTAGCTGAGTGCGATGTTGATGCCCGAGTCGGGCTTGACGTCCCAGCGCTCGGCGGTGATCACCTGGTCGATCACCTCGCCGAGGAGCGCCCGCGCCCGGGCCGGCTCCTCGATCTGCAGGAAGACGTAGCCGGCCGCCGGTAGGCGGTAGCCACGCACCACGAAGCCCTGGATGTTCGGGAAGTCGAGCTCGGTCATGCCGGGAAGCGCTCCAGGAAGCGGGCTTGGAGGTCGGGCGGATCGAGGCCCTGGGCCTCGAGCACGAACTCGATCAGGCGCGCCCGCTTGTCGAGGTCCGAGTGCACCTGCTCGACGGTGTGGGTCCCGTAGGCGGCGAAGAACAGCGCCGCCTCGATCTCGTGCGCACGCAGCCAGCGCGCGAAGCCGTCCCGATCCTGGTGGCCGGGATAGCCGCGGCAGTGGCCCCAGACCGCGTCCGCGTCCTCGCCCAGCCCGGTCCGCAGCGCCTCCAGGTACGGGTCGAGCGCGCCGTCGAAGTTGCTGGTGAACAGCAGGCGTGACGCGCCGAGCGCGTCGCGGTGGCGCTGCCCGTGACCCTGGTACTTGACCTGGTCGATCACCACCCAGCGCGCGAGGTGGGTGCCGGGCACGCGCGTGAACGGGCTGCCGTCGCCCTCCGACAGCGCGTCGAGGTGCTCGGTCAGCTCCTGGACATGCCCGTCGAGGATCGGCGTCAGGACCGTAAGCGCGTATGCCTGGCCGGAGACGTTGCGGCTCACAGGTCGCGCTGGATCGACGTCAGCATGTCCTCGTACGCCCGCTTGAACGCGTCGGGGTCCAGCGACGGGGCGCGGGCGCGCAGCTCGTCGAGCGCCGCGGCGACCCTCGAGGCCGAGATGATCTCGGTCGTCGTCGATCCCGGATACGCGTTCCAGTAGTGGTTGGCGACGTACTCGTTCGCGCGGATGTAGTCCTTGAACGGCTCGACCGGGATCGGGCCCGGGAAGCCGTAAGAGGTGCCCCAGATGCCCTTCATCCGGGCCGGGACGACCTCCGAGAAGGCGTCAATGTACTGGTCCCAGCTCCCGTTGAAGTTGCTCTCGAACATCAGGTACGGGTAGCGGAGCTTCTCGCCGCGCCCGCCGTCCGGGAACCGCTTGACCATCACCCACCGCGCGTAGTGGATGAACGAGAGCATCTGGAGCTTCTTGAGCGTGGCCGTGACGTGGCGGCCGACCCAGAA
>JBKOYW010000546.1:0-5128 GCA_046744275.1 Actinomycetota bacterium | reverse complement strand
GCCCCATACAGCGCCACGTGGATCTGGCGCGACCGCTCGCACCCGACCAGTGTCCAGTCCCCGATCTCCGGCGGTCCCGCGTCGAGGAACTCGCCGTCGAGCCCCGCGCAGCGGCATGGGTACATGAAGGGTCCTGGCCCGCGCGCCAGCGCGCGCAGGTCGAGCGGCGCGACGTCGAGCTCGACCGGGGGCTGGTCCTCGTCGTAGACGACCACTGCCCGCGCCTTCTCCAGCAGCTTCGGCGGCTCCGGCGGGACGACCTCCACCACCCGGACGCGCAGCGGAGCCGGCTCGACGATGAAGTTCACGTGCTCGAACCGCCCCTGCACCACCGTCACACGCGCGCCCGCGCGCGCGACGCGCGCCATCTGCGACGCGTTCCCGGTGTCGACCGACGGATCCACGACGTACGCGACCTCCTCCGGCCGCGCCAGCACGCGCAGGTCGTCGACCGGCGCGAGAATCTCGTCGCCGACCGGGTGGGAGACCTGCACGACCGCATGCGAACCACCGCACGCGGCCACCACGAACTCGGTGCGCCGGTAGACCCGCCGGCCGACCAGCCACCCGCGCAGCGCGGCCTCGTCGAGCCCGGGAGCGTCCTGGACGCTGACGCCCCGGTACGGCCGCGCGATGAAGTTCGGCCCGACCTCGATCACGCCTCCGATTCTCCCGCCAGCGCCTCGCCGAGCGCGGTCACCGCCGCCCGGAACGGCTCGACCGGCTGGTGCGCGACGCCGGCGCCGATCTGCCCCGCGCCCGAGCTCGCGTGCAGCACGCCGGTGGTGATCTGCGGCGTGATCTCCAGCTCGGCCACCAGCCGGGCGTCGATCCCCACCGGCGTGCCGCGCGCGGCGATCGTGAAGCGCGACGAGCGCGCCGTGCAGATCTGCCCCATCAGCTCGGTGCGAGCGGCGGCGGCCGCCGCGTCGCCGCCGAAGAACGCCGCCACCGCGGGTGCGGCGGCGAGCGCCATCCCACCCAGCCCGGTGCACTCGATCACCGCCGAGTCGCCGATGTCGAGCGCGGCGTCCTCCGCGCGATGCCCTTCGCGCAGCAGCGTGTCCTGGACCGGCGCCGCCGGCGCCGTGAACCAGCGGCCGGGTAGGCCGGCGAGCTGGATGCCCATCTCCGTGCCGTTGCGGGCGATCACCGACACGACGCTCGACCCCTCGCTGGCGCCGGCCGCGAGCCACGCGCACTTGCACGCGGCCATCGTGAGGTTGAGGAAGAAGTGGTGGTTGCCGGCGAGGAAGCGCGCCGACCGTTCGCCGCCGAGGGCCGCGAACGCGGGCAGCAGGTCGCGGATCAGCAGGTTGCCGGTCGCCTGGCTGCGCATGTGCAGCTCGTCGCCCATATTCAGCCCTTGGGCGGCGAGCGCGAGCACGTCGATCGGACCGCGGTGCTCGAGCAGGCCCGCGAGCGCCGGCCCCAGCTCGTCGCGGAAGAAGCACAGCCGCTCGACCGCCTCGTCGTCGCCGATCCCGAACCACAGCGTGCGCCCGGGACCCTCGTTCAAGGTGGAGAACGCTCGCGCGCCGCCGCCCTCGACGATCCACACCGGCATCGACGGCGAGCAGACACCGGTCATCGGCCCGACGTGGTCGTGCTCGTTGCCCGGCTCGAGCGCGATCTCGCCCGCCTCCAGCATCTGGGCGGCCTCCTCGCGACCTGACGCCCAGCCCTCGAACACGACCGCCGCGAGCAGCGCCCGGCGCTGCGGGTCGCACGTGCGCGCCCACTCGACCGGCGGGCCGGAGTGCAGCAGCATCCCCTCGCGCAGACCCGGCACCACGTCGCCGGCGGGCTCCACCCCGACCGCGCACGGCGACACGCCCTCCATCCGCTCGACCACGTTCGCGTTCGCGGCGCCGATCCGGTCGCCGCACTCGCCCCACAGCCGTTCCAGCACCGGCAGCAGCGACGGGTCGCCGCCGCCCGGCGGCCGCCAGTCCACCTCCACGACCGGCGCGCCCTGCGCGCGTAGCGCGTCGGCGAACGTCGCCAGCCCCAGGTTCACCGCCTGCACGTCGCGCGGGAGCGTCATGGTTCAATGCCGCCGATGTCGGACCTGAAGGCGCTGGTGGAGGCCGTCCGATCGGCGCCCGGCCTGGTCGGCAAGCGCGACGTGCAGGTGATCGAGCGGCTCGCGGCCGGCATCGACGGCGACGACGCGGCGCTGATCGAGCACCGCGGCGAGTACCTCGTCGTGTGCGGCGAGGCGATCTCGCCGCCGTTCCTGGAGGCCGATCCGTATGGTGCCGGCTCGGCCGCGGTGGTGACCAACGTGTCCGACGTCCGCGCGATGGGCGGCCGCCCGCTCGCGCTGGTGGACATGCTGGTCAGCCCCGACCGCGAGCACGCCGAGAAGGTCCTGGACGGGATCGCATGGGCGAGCGGCCTGCTCGGCGTCCCGGTCGTCGGCGGGCACGTGACGCTCGGGCATGCGCCCGCGCTGTCGGCGTCCTGCACCGGCGTCGCGACGAAACCGCTGCACGGCTCGGCGGCCCGGCCCGGCGACGTGCTGCTCGCCGCGTTCGCGCTCGACGGCCGGTACATGAGCGACACGCGGCCGTTCTTCACCGCCCTCCACGACCGCCCGGCCGAATCCCTGCGCACCGACGGCGAGGCGCTCGTCGAGGTCGCCGAGGGGGATCTCTGCCACGCCGCGCGCGACGTCTCGATGCCGGGAATCGCCGGCTCGCTGCTGCAGATGCTCGAGGGCGCCGGCTGCGGTGCGACGCTGGACCTCGACCTCCTCCCCCGCCCCAAGGCCGCGGACCTCGAGCGCTGGCTGCTCACGTTCCCCAGCTTCGGGTTCCTGCTCGCGGCCCGCCCCGAGAACGTCGAGGCCGCCGCCCACGCGTTCACCCGCCGCGGCCTCACCTGCGCGCCGTGCGGCGCGTTCGACGACACCCTCGTTCTGCGCCTGGCCACCGGCGGCGCGGAGGCTCCCGTGTGGGACCTCGCCCGCACCCCGCTCACGGGGCTGGGCCCAGCGGGATCGCCATCGGCTGGTGCGTGACCCCGTGGTAGGGCCCCGCGGGCCCGTCGGCGTGCCAGCCCAGGTGCTCGAAGAAGCGCACGTTCGGGAGCTGGATGCGGGCGACCATCGTGTGCCCGCCGCGCTCGCCGGCTGTCGCCACCGCGAAGCGCACGAGCAGCGCGCCGAGGTGGCGGACGCGGGCCGCCGGCAGCACCGCCAGCCGGTCGCCCTGCCACAGGCCGCGCCCGTCGAGCGGGTACAGCCGCACCGCGCCGACGATGATCCCGTCATCGACGCCGACCGCGTGCAGCGTGTCCGGAAGCAGGTCGCGCTCGTCGCGGTCGTTGCCGACGAACAGCCGCTGGTCGACCACGAACACGCGATGACGCACCGCGTGATGCGCGGCGAGCTCCTCCGCGCCGTCCACGAGCCGGCAGGCGAGCGCGCTAGCGACCGCCGACGAGGACACCGTCCCGCTCCCGCGCCGTCACGCGCTCCCAGGCCGACAGCCCCGAGCAGGCCTGGCAGCGGGCGCAGCCGGCCTTGGCCTCGAGGTGGTTGAGGCCGGCGTCGGCGATCATGGCCGACACCTCGCGGTAGATGCGGCCGACGTAGTCCGGGTCCGGCGCCGGCGAGTCGGCCATCAGCGTGCCGGGCACCGGCCGCAGCGGCACCACGAAGGGGTAGACGCCCATCTCCACCGCGCGCCGGCAGCCCTCGAGGATGAGCTCCGGTCGCTCGCCCATGCCGAGCAGCACGTAGGTCGTGACCGCGCCGCGCCCGAACACCTCGACGGCGCGCTCCCAGCACGCGAAGTAGCCCTCGATGCCGCACTGCGCCTTGCCCGGCGCCACGCGCGCGAGCACCTCGGGGTCGAACGTCTCGGAGTGGATGCCGACCGCGTCGACGCCGGCTCGCTGCACCTCCTCGAGCACGCGCAGGTCGTCGGGCGGCTCGAACTGGACCTGGATGGGGAGCCCGCTCGCCTCCTTGATGGCGTGGGCGCAGCGGCTGATGTAGATCGCGCCGCGGTCGCGCCTGTTGAGCGACCCGGTCGTCAAGGTCACGTCGACGGCGTGATCGTGGTCGCGCGCCGCCGTACAGACCTCGGCGAGCTGCGCCGGTGTCTTGACCGGGATCGTCTGCTCGCCGCGCGTGAGCTCGATCCCGCAGAAGCCGCACTGCTCGTGCGTGCCCCAGTAGATGCACTTCTGGACCACGGTGGAGGCGATCGAGTCCAGGTGCAGCAGCGCGATCTTCCAGTACGGGATCCCGTCCGCGGTCTCCATGTCGTAGATCTTCGGCCGCCGCGGGACCGTCACCGGGCCGACGAGCTCGTCGCCGCGGTAGAGCGTCGCCTTGCGCCCGTTGCGGCGCAGCGTGTACGGCGACGACCGGACGAAGTCGGCGTGCGCGGGGACGGTCAACGGCAGGCCGCGGACCCACAGGAACAGCGCGTCGGACGGCCCGGCGCCACCGCGCCGGCCGGGCAGCGCGCCCGCGTCCTCCTCCTCGACCCTGACCCCGAGCGACTGGAGCTCGACCAGCAGCCGGCGATCGTCGAGCGCCTCAAGCATGAGTCCCGAACGCCTCCTCGTAGTTGCGCCAGAACACGCGGTCCTTGAGCTCCTGCGAGATGTCGCGGATGCCGTTGAGCTTCCAGTACTCGCTGTCGAAGTCCGACCACGGCTCGTCGGACCCGAAGAACACCCGGTCGCCGCCGACGCCGGTCTTCTCGATCTCGGTCAGCAGCCAGCGCGCGCCGAACCCGATCGCCCACGAGGTGTCGGTGTAGACCTTGTAGCCGTCCTGCACCCACTGCAGGAACTTCGGGACGAGCTTGATGTGGCCGGACACGCCGCCGCCGAAGTGCACGAGGTAGATCTTGCAGCGCTTGCCGTAGCGCTCGACGAGCGGGATGAAGTTGTTGATGTCCGAGCTCCCGCCCGGGCTCGTGTGGAAGTGGAACATCAGGTCGTGCTGCTCGCAGACGTCGAAGCACTCGTCGGCGAGCTTCAGCGTCTCCTCATCCCACGTGCCGGGGTCCGGGTTGCCGCCGAGCAGGAACGTCGTCTTGAGCGCGACCACGCGCGACTCGCTCGCCAGCTTGAGCGCCTTGCGCGTGAGCTCGGCGTTGCGCGG
>JBKOYW010000208.1:0-2852 GCA_046744275.1 Actinomycetota bacterium | reverse complement strand
CGTGCGGCGGGTCTCCTCCTCGTCGAAGTGATGCCCGACGAGGTAGGTGGCGAGCACGACGTCGGTCTGCTTGATCACCTGGTGGCGGTAGAGCTCGAGCGGGTGGAAGTGCAGCAGCAGCGGGTGCTTGTCCTTCGGCGTCCCCTCGAAGTCCCAGCGCTTGCGGTGCAGGAAGTCGTCGTCCTGGAGCACGATCCCGAGGTCCTCGTGACGCGGCACGTACATCCGCTCGGCGGCGCGGAGCCAGCCGTCGATCTCGGCGTCGGTGAGCCCCGTCGCTCGCACGAGCTCCGCGTAGGCCTCCGGGTCCTCGCCGAGCAGCCACTGCATCACGCGCGCGGCGCCCTCGAGGTTCTCCGCCGCCATCAGGTTCGTATAGGCGTTGTTGTCGACGACCGTCGTGTACTCGTCCGGCCCGGTCACGCTGTTGATGCAGAAGCGGCCGTCAAGGCGCTCGGAGAAGAACCCGAGCTCCATCCACAGCCGCGCGGTATCCACCAGCGCCTGTGAGCCGTCGCCGAGCAGGAAGCCGATGTCGCCGGTCACCCACGCGTAGTGGCGGAACGCGTACGCGATGTCGGCGTTGATGTGGTACTGCGCGGTGCCGGCCGCGTACCAGGCCGACGCCTCCTCGCCGTTGATCGTCCGCCACGGGTACAGCGCCCCGCGGTGGCCGACCTCGCGCGCCCGCTCGCGCGCCGCGCCGAGCATGCCGCAGCGGAAATCGAGCACCTGCCGCGCCCAGCGCGGGCTGGTGTGGATCAGGAACGGGACCACGTAGATCTCGGTGTCCCAGAAGTAGTGGCCCTCGTAGCCGCGGCCGGTGGTGCCCTTGGCGGCGACGCCGAGGCCCTCGGCGCGCGCGGTCGCCTGCATGAGCTGGAACAGGTTGAAGCGGACCGCCCGCTGGAGCTCGGGCGCGCCCTCGATCTCGACGTCGCTGCGGTGCCAGAACTCGGCCACGTGCCCGCGGTGCTCGCGCTCGATCGTCTCGTAGCCGTCGAGCGCCGCGCGGTCGAGCGTGCGATCCACCCGGCCGGCGAGGTCGCCCTCCGACGCGGCCGCGGACCAGTGGTAGGCGACGTACTTGGACAGGCTCACGTGCTCGCCGGGCTCGAGGTCGGCCAGCACGACGACGCAGGCGCGGTCGCCTTCGGCGCACGCCTCAACGCTCTTCGCGCCCTCGATCTCGTGCTCCATGCCGACCGCCAGCTCGAGGCCGCTGTTGCGGGTGGCGAGCTCGAGCACGGCGCGGGCGTTCTCCGCTCGCGCGCTGAGCGGCATGAGGACCTTCTCGGCGAAGCCCTTGCCACGGCGCGGGTCGTCGGACGTCTCGCCCGGGCGGTAGGTGACGAGCTCGGAGGAGGTCGCGATCCGCACAGCCGAGTCGAGCGACGACACCTCGTAGGACATGGCGGCGAGGTGGCGGTGCTCGAACGAGGCGAGCCGGGTGGAGCACACCAGCAGCCGCTGGCCCCGCTCGGTCTCGAACTCGACCTCGCGCTGCAGCACGCCGGTCCTCATGTCGAGCACGCGCTCGAAGCGGTGGACCTTCGCGGTCGCGAGGTCGAACGGCTCGTCGTCGACGAACAGGCGGATGATCGAGCCGTCGGTCGCGTTGACGATCGTCTGGCCGGTGCGGGCGAGGCCGTACGCGTCCTCGGGATAGACGATCGGCCACGTCTCGTGCAGGCCGTTCAGGATCGCCCCTGGGTCATGGGCCGGCGTGCCCTCCTCGGGCGTGCCGCGCAGGCCGAGGTAGCCGTTGGCGACGGCGAAGACGGACTCCAGCGACGGGTCGGTCGAGTGGCGGTGCTCGGCGATCGACCACGTCATGGCACGAGCTCCGCGAGGTCGTCGACCACCACGTCGGCGCCCGCCGAGCGCAGGTCTCGATGAGCGGCCGTGCGGGCGACGCCGATCACGAGCCCGAACTCACCCGCCCGCCCGGCGGCGACGCCGGCCAGCGCGTCCTCGACCACAACCGCCCGCCGCGGCGCGACGCCGAGCCGCCGCGCGGCCTCGAGGAACCCGTCGGGCGCCGGCTTGCCGGCGAAGCCGAGCCGCGAGATGTCCGAGCCGTCGACGGTGAGCTCGAACAGGTCGCTGATACCGGCGGCGTACAGGACGGCGTCGGCGTTCGCACTCGAGGAGACGACGGCGGTGCGCACGCCGGTGCCGCGCAGGTGGCGGACCCAGCGCACCGAGCCCTCGAAGGCCTCCACGCCGCCGCGGATCAGTGCCTGCTCCACCATCGCCTGCTTGCGGTCGGCGATGACGCGGATCATGTCCGGCGTCACGTGGATCCGGCGCGCGGCGAGGAAGTCGCGCACGCCGTCGGCGCGCATCTTGCCGTCGACGTACTCGACGTAGTCGTGCTCGATGTCGAACGGCTCCTGGCCGTACGCGGACAGCACGTCGTCGAAGGTGCGCTTCCAGCACAGAGCATGGAGCGCGGCGGTCGATGTCAGGACGCCGTCGAGGTCGAACAGGACGGCGTCGTAGCTAAGCGTCGTCATGCCCGGCGACGCTACGGCCGGGCGGGCGGCATCGAATCGATGGCCACCCTAGTGCGAGCCCTAGTCCGCGGTTTCGCCCGGGTTCACACCTAATTCCGAAACTGATCGCTCTCCGGTGCGAAGCCAAGACGACACCCGGCCGGTCACGAAACCACCGGCGCCCTCCCACGGCAGCGGACCGGCGCACACCGACGCGCGGCCGCTCGCCTGTCCCGGCGCTCGAAGCGGTGAGCTGGCTCGGCTGCCGGCTGGCCGAGAAGTCGCTCGCTCCCGGAGCGCGAACGTTGCTGGTCTCGCACGCGATCGGCCAGGCGGTCGAGCTCGCACCGGGTG
>JBKOYW010000087.1:0-3868 GCA_046744275.1 Actinomycetota bacterium | reverse complement strand
CTCACGTCGTGCTCTGACGCGAGCTTCTCGGCCACGTGCAGCGCGCGCACCGTCGCGAACGAGTGGGCCACCAACGTGATGTCCGACCCCTCGCGGGCGACGTCCGCGCGGCCGATCGGGGTGAGGAACTCCGGGTCGAGCGGGACCTCGCCCTTCTCCTTGTAGATCGGCAGGTTCTCGACCACGAGGACGGGGTCGTCGTCGCGGACCGCCGCCTTGAGCAGGCCCTTGGCGTCGGCGGGGGTGGCGGGCGCGACGACCTTCAGGCCGGGCGTGTGGGCGAACCACGCCTCGAGCGACTGCGAGTGCTGCGCGGTGAGCTGGTTGCCGGCGCCGTTCGGCGTCCGGATCACCATCGGGCAGCCGACCTCGCCCCCGAACATCGTGCGCACCTTGGCCGCGTGGTTGACGACCTGGTCGATCGCGACGAGCAGGAAGTTGATCGTCATGATCTCGACGATCGGCCGCTCGCCGCCCATCGCGGCGCCGACGGCGGCGCCGACGAAGCCCTCCTCGGAGATCGGCGTGTCGCGGACGCGCTCGGGCCCGAACTCGCCCATCAGGCCGGCCGTGACCTTGTAGGAGCCCTCGAAGACCCCGACCTCCTCGCCCATGATGAACACGCGCTCGTCGCGCGCGAGCTCCTCCCGCATGGCAAGGCGCAGCGCCTCACGGTAGGTCATCCGCTCGGTTCCGGTGACCTGCTCGGCGAGCGCGCTCATGAGCCGAGGCCTCCGGCGAACACGAGCTCCTCCTCGCCGAACGGGCTGCCCGGCCGCATGCGCGAGAACTGGCCGCCGCTGCCGGGCGCATACACGCTGCGCGCCAGCTCGCTCACGTCGGGCTCGGGGCTGGCGTCTGCGAACTTCACCGCGGAGGCGACGCGCTCGTCGACCTCGCGGTCGACGGTGTCGAGCTCCTCGTCGGTGCAGCCGTGGTCGCGCAGGGTCGTTCGCAGGCGTGCGATCGGGTCGTTGGCCTGCTTGGCGACGATCTCGTCCTTCGTGCGGTACGCCAGGCCGGCGTCGGCCACCGAGTGGCCGCGGTACCGGTACGTGACGACCTCGAGCACCGCGGGCTCCCGCTCCTCGCGGGCGCGCTTGAGCAGCCGCCCGGATGCCTCGACGACCGCCTCGAGGTCGTCGCCGTCGACGCGCTCGCCGTGCATCCGGAACGCGGACGCGCGGCGGTAGATCTCCGGCTCGGCGGACGCGCGGGCGACGCTGGTGCCCATGCCGTAGCCGTTGTTGACCACGAGGAAGACGATCGGCAGGTTCCACAGCGCGGCGAGGTTGAGCGATTCGTGCCAGGCGCCCATGTTCACGGCGCCGTCGCCCAGCTCGCACACGACGGCCTGCTCCTTGCCGCGGCGGACGAGGGCGAGCGCGAGGCCGGTGGCGACCGGGAGCTGGCCGGCGACGATCCCCCAGCCGCCGTAGAAGCCGCGCTCGACGTCGAGCAGGTGCATCGAGCCGCCACGCCCGTGCGCGCAGCCGTCGGCGCGACCGAACAGCTCCGCCATGACGGCCTCCGGGGATACGCCGCGGGCGAGCGCGAACCCGTGGCATCGATAACCGGTGACGAGGATGTCGTCGGGTTGCATCGTGTGCACGACGCCGACGGTGGCGGCCTCCTGGCCTGACGAGAGATGGCAGTAGCCGCCGATCTTGGCGGCCTTGTACTGGCGCTCCGACTCGGTCTCGAAGACCCGGATCAGCACCATCTGCTCGTAGAGGTTGCGAAGGTCTGCCGGCGACAGCGTCACCGGCGCATCGATCGTGGTCACGCGGTCTCCCCCTCGGATTCGAAGTAGTCGGGATGCTGGGCGCGGATCGCAGGCAGCGTCGACAGGACCATGCGCAGGTGGTGGCGCAGAGCCTGCTCGGCGGCGTCGGGGTCGCGCTCGGCCACCGCGGCCACGACGGCGCGGTGCTCGGAGATCATCTCCATCAGATAGCCGGGCTCGGGCAGGCTCAGCCGGCGGACGCGGTTTAGGTGGCCCTTGGCGCGCTGGCTGAGCGACCACGCGATCTCGTGGCCGCTTAGGTCGCACAGCGCGTGGTGGAGCTCGTCGTCGAGGACGTAGAAGCGGTCGAAGTCGTTGGCCTCGCGGGAGGCCTCCTGGCGGCGGATGATCGCCTCGAGGCCGGCCAGGTCCTGGTCCTGCACGCGCAGCGCCGCCTCCCGGACCGCGGCGCACTCGAGCGCCTCGCGCACGAACTGCGCGTCGGCGACGGCGGCGGTGCTGATGCGGGTGACGAACGTGCCGAGCTGCGGCACGATCTCGACGAGCCGGTCGTCGCGCAGGCGCTGGAGCGCCTCGCGGATCGGCGTGCGGCTGACGCCCAGCAGTGCCGCGAGCTCGTTCTCGGACAGCTGGCGGCCGGGCGCGAGCTCGGCCGAGACGATCGCGTCGCGCAGCAGGACGTAGATCTGGCCGCGCGGGCGCGTGCGCCGGTCGCGCGTGGCGGTGAGGAGCGCCTCCATGGACCTTGAATACTTGCATACCAGCTCCCCACCGCCACGACATCGCCCCCGGACGGGGGGTCAGAGCGCACGCACCGTCTCCGCAGCCCGCCGCGGATTCCCGCCGCCGCCCCAGCCTGGAGGGGGTCAGACCCTGCACAGGGTCAGACCCCTGATTTGCTAGGCTAATTAGCTGTGCGAACGACTTCTGTGCCCGATCTCGCCGGCCATCTGCGGCTGACCATCGTCCGGACCGCCCGGCGCCTGCGCCAGGAGGCCGGCGGTGAGCTCTCCCCCTCGCTCACGGCCGCGCTCTCGACGGTCGAGCGGCACGGGCCGCTCACGCCCAGCGAGGTGGCCGCGCGCGAGCGTGTCCAGCGCCCGACCGCCACGCGGGTGCTCGCCCGGCTCGAGGAGCAGGGGCTGATCGAGCGCATGGCCGATCCGCGGGACGGCCGCTCGAGCCTCCTGACGACGACCGCCGCCGGCCGCGCCCTGCTCGCGGAGCTGCGGACGCGCAAGACCGCGTTCCTGGCACACCGCATCGAAAAGCTCGATCCCGAAGAGCGCGAGACGCTCAGCCGCGCCACGGACATCCTGGAGAGGATGCTCGCCGAGTGAGCGCCGGCCTCGCTCGCACGTTCGCCTCCCTCAGCGTTCCGAACTACCGCCGCTACTTCAGCGGCCTGGTCGTCTCGATCACCGGCAACTGGATGCAGACGGTGGCCGAGATGTGGCTGGTCGTCGAGCTCACCGGCAGCGGCGTCTCGGTCGGCTTGACCGCCGCGCTCCAGTTCCTGCCGATCCTGCTGTTCGGCGCCTGGGGCGGCCTGCTGGCCGACCGCATGGCCAAGCGCAGGCTGCTGATGGTCACACAGTCGCTGATGGCGCTGCCCGCGCTCGCGCTCTGGGCGCTGACCGTCAGCGGCTCGATCGAGATCTGGATGGTCTACGCGCTCGTGCTCGTCCGCGGCGCGGTCAACGCCGTCGACAACCCGGCGCGCCAGAGCTTCGCGATCGAGATGGTCGGCGGCGAGCGCGTGGTCAACGCGGTCGCGCTCAACTCGGTGACCATCCACACCGCGCGCATCCTCGGGCCGGCGGCCGCGGGCGGCGTGATCGCGCTGCTCGGCGTCGGCCCCTGCTTCCTGATCAACGCGATCTCGTTCGCGGCGATGCTCGCCGCGCTGCGCGCCATGAACCCGGACGAGTTGCGCACGCCGGAGGTCGCCTCCCGCGAGCCCGGCCAGCTCCGCGGCGCGCTGCGCTACGTCGCGCGGACGCCCGGCCTCCGGATCCCGCTGGCGATGATGGCGGTGGTCGGCACGCTGTCGTTCAACTTCCAGGTCCTGCTGCCGCTGCTCGCGAGCTTCACCTGGCACGGCACCGCCTCGCTCTACAC
>JBKOYW010000233.1:0-6748 GCA_046744275.1 Actinomycetota bacterium | reverse complement strand
GCCGCCAACCGCAGCGGGCGGCCGCTCACCCCGAGCCGGTGAGCCCCCGCCGGGTCCAGCTCGGGCTGCGCGAGAACGTCGCGCAGTTCTCGCTGCTGGTCGCCCTCAACGCGTTTGTCGGCGGCATGGTCGGGCTCGAGCGCTCGACCCTGCCGCTGATCGGCGAGACCGACTTCGGCCTGGCCTCCAAGGCGGCCGTGCTCTCATTCATCGTCGCGTTCGGTCTCGCCAAGGCGCTGACAAACCTGGGTGCGGGTGCGCTCGCTGCGCGGCTCGGCCGCCGGCGCCTGCTGATCGCGGGCTGGGCGATCGCGCTCCCGGTTCCGGTGCTCGTCGCCGTTGCGCCGAGCTGGGGATGGATCGTCGCCGCCAACGTCCTGCTCGGAATCAACCAGGGGCTCGCCTGGTCCATGACGGTGGTGATGAAGATCGACCTCGTCGGACCGGAGCGCCGCGGCTTCGCGCTCGGGCTCAACGAGGCCGCCGGCTACGGAGGCGTCGCCCTCGCCGCCGCGGTCAGCGGCTGGCTGGCCGCCGACCTCGCGGCCCGCGATGTCCTCGTCGTGGCGACCGCGGCCATCGCCGTCGCGGGCCTGCTCATCTCGGCCCTGTTCGTTCGCGACACCGCCGCCCATGTCGCGCTCGAACAACAGCAGCACGGCGCCGGCGCGCCTCCGCCGCTGCGACGCGCCTTCCCGGACGCCACCTGGCGCCGCCCGGCGCTGCGGGCCTGCTCGCAGGCCGGCCTGGTCAACAACCTCAACGACGCACTGGCATGGGGCCTGGTGCCGCTCTTCCTTGCCGCGCACGGTGTCGGCGTGGGGGAGATCGGGCTCGTCGCGGGCGTGTATCCGGCGGTCTGGGGAGTCGGCCAGATCTGGACCGGGCACTGGTCGGACCGCGTGGGCCGCAAGCCGCTGATCGTGGGCGGCATGCTCACCCAGGCCGCTGCGCTCGCGGCGCTGGCGATGTCGGACGGCGGCGTCGCGCTCGCCGCCGTCGCGTCGGTGCTGCTCGGCATCGGCACCGCGCTCGTGTACCCGACGCTGATCGCGGCCATCTCGGACGCCGTCGAGCCGGTCGCCCGCGCGCCCGTGGTGGGCGTGTATCGGTTCTGGCGCGACATGGGATATGTCGCCGGCGGTCTGCTGACCGGCGTGGTCGCCGACGCCCTCGGCTTCGGCGGCGCGATCGCCGTGGTCGCCGCGCTCACCGCCGCCTCGGGCATCTGGGTCGCGCTCGACTATCCCGCGCGCTCGGTCGCACCAGGCCGTGAGATCCTGATCGGCAACGCGTCATGACCGGTCGCCGCTGGGCGTGAGGGCGCTCCGCGATCGGCGCCGCCGGGGGCGTCGTCGCCGATCGAGCCTCCCTCGTTCTCCCAGCGAGCGAGCGGTTCGTGGTCGCTGAGGCGTCGCCGGTTGTCCACCGGCGGCCTTCGTGCCCCTCGCGTACCGCTCTCGCCGAGCCTTGTCATGGCGGCCTGCACCTGGCTCATGAGACTGGTCTGCCGTCGCGTGCGGAGCATGGATCAAGGATTGGCCTGGGTGTCCGCGGCGCCAATGGGGTGGCGCAGCCATCCCCGGCCGATCAGGTCCATGACCCCGGGTCGCGGCCGCGGACGGTGTCGGCTGTTTGTTCGTTGGCACCTGTTCTGAAGCGCGGCCGCAGGCGGCCGATGATCCGCTGTGCTCGCCAGGCGATCTCGCCTGGGTCCGCGCGAAGCGCATCCGCGATCGCGTCGACCGGCTCGCCGTCAAGCAACATCGCGAAGACCGGGAGGTCGGCGTCGTCGATCCGCTCGACGGCCGCTTCGTGGGCGTCGCGGGGTATGGGGGGCATGGCCGTCTCCCCGTCGCCGACGCGACGGATCGCGGTCAGCAGCGTGGAAACCGGTTCGGCCTTATCTACGACCCCGTTCGCCTGCGCGGCCTTGGCGGCCAGCGTGAGCGCGGTACTTGCGTAGGCGGAGTAGATGAGGACCGCCGGCGGGTGGCGCCGGTTCTTGATGCGCCGGCAGTGAGCGAGGCCGTCGCCGCGAGCGAGGTCGTAGTCGACTATGAGCACGTCGGCGCGAGCCCCGTCCAGCCGTGTCGCGAGCTCCGCTGCGGTCGGCGCGCCGGCCACGACCACGAGGTCGGGCTGGGCGTCGATGAGCCGCCTGAGCCCGGCGAGCACGGCGGGATGGTCATCGAGGATGGCTACGTAGAGCATCGGCGCGAAGTGTGGTTGCGCCGGCGAGCGCCCGCGATGGGGTCGCGACCGCAGATCAGGGCTGGACGAGTCCGCGGCGGATGGCGTACCGGGTGAGTTCGACACGGTCGCGCATGCCGAGCTTCTCGAGGATGTTCGCGCGGTGGCGCTCGACGGTCTTCTTGGAGATGAAGAGCATCTCGCCGATCTCGTCGTTGGTGTGCGCCTCGGCGACGAGCTTGACGATCTCCTCCTCGCGCGGCGTCAGCAGGTCCTTATGCAGGGCCTCGCCGGCGCGCGCGCGTTCCAGGTACTCGCGCATCAGCGCGCGCACCGCGCCGGGGTACAGGAACGGTTCGCCGCGCATCGCGGCGCGGCAGGCCTCGACGAGGTCGCGGTCGACGGCGCTCTTGAGCACGTAGCCGGACGCGCCGGCGCGGATCGCCTCGAAGAGGTACTGCTCGTTGTCATGCATGGAGAGCATGAGCACACGGACCTCTGGCTTGCGGTGCGTGATCTCGTGCGCGGCCTGCAGTCCCGTCTTGCGCGGCATCGAGATGTCGAGGATTGCCAGGTCGATGTCGTCCGAGAGTGCCCGCTCGACAGCCTCGTCGCCGTCGGTGGCCTCCGCGACGACCGCGAGGTCGGGTTGGGCGTCGAGCACCATTCGCAGTCCGCGTAGCACGATCGGATGGTCGTCGGCGACGAGGATGTTGGTCTTCAGCGGGGTCGTCATTCGGTTCCCGATTCGAGAGGGATGGAGAGCCGGACCTCGGTGCCGCCGGCCGGCGGTTGGGCGATGGCCAGCTGGGCATCGATGAGCATGGCGCGCTCGCGCATGCCGCGGATGCCGTGCGAGGACCGGATGGCCATCGGCGGAAGTCCGCGTCCGTCATCGCGAACCGTCAGGACGACGTGCTCGTTCGTGCGCTGGAGGCGGAGCTGCACTTCGGTGGCTCGGGCGTGCCGGGCGACGTTTGTGAGCGCCTCCTGTGCGATGCGGTAGACGACCAGCTCCTGCTCTTGCGATAGCGGCAAGCCGGGCTCCACGCGCCGCTCGATCCTCACCCTGGCCTGCTCGCCGAACGCGGCGGCCAGCGCGGCGAGCGCGCTCTGCAGCCCGAAATCTTCGAGCGCTTCGGGGCGCAGCTGGCGCGCGATCCGACGCACCTCCTCGGTGCCGTGGCGAGCGGTCTCGCGAAGCTCGTCGAGCTGCTCGCGGAGCTCCTCCGGGATCCTCCCGGCCAAGCCCTCCACCTGGAGCATGACCCCGGTGAGCGTCTGGCCGACCTCGTCGTGCAGCTCGCGCGCGATCCGCCGGCGCTCGCCCTCCTGAACGACCAGCGCCCGGCGCGCGCTGTCGCGCCGCTCGGACTCCAGGCGGTCGAGCATCTCGTTGAAGGTTTGCGCCAGTGCGACGATGGCCGGCCCCCCGTCGACCCGTACCCGCTTGCCGGGGGAGAGCGGATCGTGACCGCGCATGGTCTCGACGAGCTCGTCGAGCGGCCGGAACGCCGGCCGCAGCAGCGCCAGGTTGAGCGCGAGCAGGCACACGAGCCCCGCCGCGAGCACGACCAGCTCGATCGTCGCCGGGGGCACCGACACCGTCACCGGCGCGAAGACCAGGGCGAGGAACGCCAGCACCAGCACCGCGGCGTTGGTGCCGAACACCCGCCAGAACAGCGGCAGCGAATTGAGCCGCGTACGCATGGTCCAAGCTTCCCACTCCCACGACGAACCGCCATCGGGTGCTCCTGGCGCCGACCTGCAGCCTTGACCCCATGGATGCCGGACACGCGCGTAAGCACGCTCCGTGCATGGACGATCCCCGCATCCGGCTTGCGCGCGACTCGCTCACGCTGCTGTCGGCGGCTGAGCGGCTTCAGCAGGGCGCCGGTGATCGAGCGTCTGCGACGTTTCTCCCGGCCGCCTTTCACTGCGTCGAGCAATCGCTGGACGCACTCAGTCGCGGCTGTCAAGGCGCCGCCCACGCTCTCATCCCGCCTGGTGGCGACGATGACGGCATCTCGCGGCGATATGCGCGGGCCGCGGCCGATTGGCCCGGCGCCCTCGATGGCGTTGGACCGTCACACGAGCGACAGGCTCAATTGCTGGCGTCGCTGGACGACGCCGCGGTGGCACTACGCGCCGCGGCCGACCGCTGCGCGCGTACGAGCCGGCTTCTGGCGGCGACGATGGAGCCACCCGCGAGCGTGCAAGACCTGCGCCATCGAATCGCGACGTCGACGGCCGCATGACGATCGTCGTGAGCCATCGCGCGCCCGACAACGAGCTTTACGATCGCGGCTGCGATCTCGTCGAGGCGGCCGCGGCGATCCGTCGACTGGCCGATGCCCCGGAGGCCGCGCGGGCGGTCCCCGCCGTTCTCGGATGCATCGAGGCGGCGCTACATGAGCTGTTTTGGGCCTCCGCGGCGCTGGAGGAGACAAGTGCGCGATCGATCGGGGAACAGTGCGGAGACTGCGCCGACCCCGCGGTCAAGGCGAGGTCTGATCGCATGCAGCGCGGCTACGCAAATCTCCAGAACGCACTGGCCGACGCGGAGCGCGCATCAGCCGCAGCTCGTTCGCTCGCCGCGCGGGCGCTCGCGATTTCAGAGGCTCGCGCGACCACCTGGTCGCGGCGCTAGTCACAGCATGAGTCCGCGCTCAACGGGCGGCGGACGCCGAGAGCGTGGCGCGGCACCGGGGAGCTGATCGTCAAGGCAGGCCACGGCGCAGCACCTCGGCGAGCACGGTCGCGTTGCTGTGCTCGACATCACGCGCCGCGAAGACCAGCGTGACGACGCCCGACCGCGAGCAGCGGCGCAGGTCGCTCAGGCGCTCACGCTCGGCGTCGAGCTCGGCGCGATAGCGGCGAGAGAACTCCTCAAAGCGCTCGGGGTCGTGCCCGTACCACCGTCGCAGCCGCGCGCTGGGCGCAAGCTCGCGCGCCCACAGGTCGACGGCGGCCCGTTCGCGCGTGATGCCTCGCGGCCAGATGCTGTCGATGAGAACCCGGTAGCCGTCGCCGTGCGACGGCGGCTCATAGATGCGCTTCGTACTAACCGGCATCGGATCACGCGGCCTTGGCGATCCGATTCCCCGCGCCGTCGCTGACGCCGAGCACGGTCAAGCTGCGCTCGCGCCCGTTCGGGAGGCCGACGTGCACGACGTCGCCGGTGCGGGCGCCGGCGAGCGCCTTTCCGACGGGCGACCCGAGGGACACCTCGTGGGCCGGAGAATCGGACGTGCGCCGTCCGATCAGCCGGTACTTCCTCGTGCGGCCGGCCTCGTCGGCCACCTCGACGGTCGAGCCCAGCCCGGCTGCGCCGTCGAACACGGCGTCGTCGTCGAGCACGGTGGCGCACCGGACGAGACCCTCGAGCTGAGCGATTCGCGCGCGGTCGATCGCGGCCTCCTCCAGCACGGCGAGCCGGTCGTCGTCGTCGCTCGTCGTGCCGTGGGCCCGCACGTTATGGAGCCGCTGCGCCAGCTCGCTGCGATGCGAAGCGCGCAAGCTATCGAGCTCGTGAGTGAGCACGGCGTACTCGGCGCTTGACATGACGACGCCTGTCGGCCCGATCTCGCGCGAGGTGGGCATGGCGATGGGAGGTGCGTCCATGCCGGACACCATCGCCGCGCCGCGCGCCGTCGGCGATGAGGCCGCGACCGCATTTCGTCGGGTCCAGCGCTCCATGCCCACCGCATGGGCTCGCGGCGAGCGGCGAATGGACTGCGCACCCGATGGGCCGGGCCAGGAGCCGGCGGCACGCTTTGGCCTCAGTCATCGAACGTTCGAGAAAGGGGTCCTGTGTTCCACCGCGAGCTCACGGCATCGGATCTCCCCAGTGCGACCGGCCGTGGCGGCGCGGTCTTCGCCACGCTCAGCGGCCCCGAGATCATCTCCCTCGCCACGCCGATGCCCCTCGCCAGTCGGGTCGTGCTCGACTCCCGGCCGTTCGTCCGTCCGCTGCTCGAGCTCCTCGACGAGGGTGAGCCGGCCGGTGTCGTGCTGATCTCGGCGCGCGAGTCCGAGGTGCTCGACTGGCACCTCGGTGCGCTGCGCCGCCTGACGCGGGTCACTCGCGATCCGCAGGAGGAGCATGGACAGACCACGACGCCGCAGGACCAGCGCGCTCGCCGCGAGCGCGATCGGCAGCTGCGGTGGATCGAAGACGTCGCCGCCGACGTGGTCCGTCTCGCCTGCGAGCACGGCTGGGAGCGCCTGCTGATCAGCGGCGACGAGCGGCTGACCGACCCGCTTGTCGACGCCCTCCCGCTGGACCTGCGAGCCAACGCGCTCCTCGATGCCCGCCGGCTGCACCAGAACGACCCGCCGGCGCTGGCGGCGGCGATCGCCGAGCGGCTCGGCCAGGACCGCGCACGGCGCAACGCCCGGCTCAGCCGCAGGGTGCGAGCTGCGGCGCTCGGCGCCCAACGAGGTGCTCTTGGCCTCTCGGAGGTCGTGGCCGCGCTGAACGAGGGCCGTGCCGAGCACGTGATCTACGACTCCGCACTTCGCTACAGCGGAGCCATCGCTCCCGACGGCTCAC
>JBKOYW010000398.1:0-4273 GCA_046744275.1 Actinomycetota bacterium | reverse complement strand
GACTACGCGAGCGCGGGGCGCGGCGCGCGCGAGGCGCGGCGCCAGGAGCGCCGATGCCGGCGCTCACCGGCGGCCGCGCGGAGCAGCTCGACGAGCTCGGCGCTCGGGTAGAACGGGTCGGCGACTACGCGGCCGGTCTCGAGCGACAGCGCGGCGCGGACGTCGCCGCCGGCGTAGGCGAGCATGACCTCGCCGGTCAGCGGGCGAGCGCTGTCGAGGGCGGCGAGACGTGCGAGGGCGGCGCTGTCGACGGTGGTGGCGGGGCGGAGGACGAGCGGGGAGGTCATAAGAGAAGTGTCGTCGCGCAGACGCATAAACTCAAATGATCGTTCCTGATCCCTGTGATAATCTCGCGTTATGGATGATCTCCGCCTTCTCCGGGTGCTCCGCGAGGTCGCGTTGCGCGGCTCGTTCTCGGCGGCCGCCGAGGCGCTCTCCTACTCCCAGCCGGCCGTCTCCCAGCAGATCGCCCGGCTCGAGGCCCAGACCGGCGTCAAGCTGATCGAGCGCCAGCCGAAGGGCATCAAGCTGACGCCGGCCGGCGAGGCGCTCGTCCGCCACACCGAGAGCATCCTCAGCCAGCTCGCGCATGCGCAGGCCGAGCTGACCGAGATCGCCTCGAGCGCCCGCGGCAAGCTCCGGCTCGCGTCGTTCACGACCGCGGCGGGCACGATCGTCCCGCGCGCCGTGAAGGAGTTCCGGCGGCTGCGCCCGGGCGTGCACGTCGACCTCCAGCTGATGGACCCGCCGCAGTCGATCCCGGCGCTGCGGCGCGGCGAGGTCGACCTCGTGATCACCGAGGAGGGCGGCTTCGAGGCCGAGCCCGATCTCGCCGGCCTCGGCGTCGAGCGGCTGATGGACGACGTGCTGTACGCATCGCTGCCCGCCGACCACCCGCTGGTCACGCGCCGCGCGATCTCGCTTACCGACCTCTGCGACGAGGACTGGATGCTGGTCGGCCTGCGCGGGACGTGCGCCGACTCCAACATCGTGCTGCGTGCGTGCAAGCAGGCGGGCTTCGAGCCGCGCGTGGCGTACACGTCCGACGACTACTTCGCGATCCAGGGGCTCGTTGCGAGCGGCATGGGCGTCGCTCTGGTCCCAGGGCTCGCGCTGGCGAGCACGCGCGACGACGTCGCCGTCCGCCCGCTGCGCGGCCGGCCGCCCTATCGCCGGATCGGCGCCGTGTTCCAGCCCGATCCGGTCGGGCCGGTGGCCGTGATGGTCGACTGCCTGCGCGACGCCGCAGAGGAGTACAAGCGGCTCGCGCCGATGTCGGCGGTCGCCGCGGCTGCCTGAGACCGCACGGTTCGATCCCGGAAGCGGGATCGTTTGAACCTGTGAAGAGGAAAACGTGAGGTACGCCGCCGCGGCTGGGGGACCGCGACGGCGCCCTGCATTCACGTTGCTGCCGGCCGAGCGACCGCCGGGGAGGAGAGAGGGAGCAAGCCGGGGCCGGAGCGCATTGAGGCGGCCATGGCTCTTCCGTGAGCCGCGCCTCTATGTTGGGGGGAACGAGGGGAATACTCCCAATGGGGGAGGAACCGCTCGATACGGTCCGCATGTCAATGTTGGTGCGGGAAACCGAACCCCGGGAACTGCGCTCGGTACCCTCGCTCGCGTGATCGCTCCGGTCATCGCGGTCCTGCACAACCTCGACGACGCGTTCACCGGCCACGCCGGGCCGGCGCTGCGCGCCGCGGGCGTCGAGCTCGACGAGCGCTTCCTTCCCGACGGCGACGAGCTGCCTGCGCTCGAGGACGTGGACGGTGTCCTCTCGTTCGGCGGCGACCAGTCGGTCCGCGACATCGCCGCGGACCCGGTGCTGACCGCCGAGGCCGAGCTGTTGCGCGACGCCGTCGGCCGCGGGCTGCCGGTGCTCGGCGTGTGCCTCGGCGCGCAGCTGCTCGCGCACGCGCTCGGGGGAAGTGTCGCCCGGCTGCCGAAGCGGATGGTCGCCTGGACGCCGATCGAGCCGCTGCCTGCTGCGGTCGGCGATCCGGTGATCGGCTCGCTGCCGTCCGGCTCGTTCGCGCTGCACTGGAACGAGGACGGCTTCGAGCCGCCGCCCGGCGCGGTCGAGCTGCTGCGGCGTCCGGGCGGCACCGCCGAGGCGTTCCGCTTCGGCGACCGCGCCTGGGGCGTGCAGTTCCACCCCGAGGTCGACCCCGAGAACCTCGAGGGCTGGTACCGGACCGGCTACCAGGAGCTGTCGGAGGCCGGCGTCACCGAGGCGCAGGCGCGCGCCGCCGACGCCCGGTACCTGTCCGGTCAGCGCGCGCTCTCGGAGGCGCTGTTCGGCGGCTTCGCCCGTGTGGTGGCCGCACGCGCCGTCGCCGCGTGAGCGCCGGCGACTACCCCCACCGGCTCGCGATCACGACGCGCTGGCACGACAACGACGTCTACGGGCACGTCAACAACGTCGAGTACTACGCGTACTTCGACACCGTCATCAACGCCTACCTGATCACCGAGGGCGGGCTCGACATCCACGCCGGCGACGTGATCGGCCTGTGCGCGGAGTCGCACTGCGAGTTCCGGGCGCCGCTCGCGTTCCCGGAGACCGTGCAGGCCGGCCTGCGCGTCGCCCACCTGGGCCGCTCGAGCGTGCGCTACGAGATCGGCCTGTTCGGCGAGGGTGCGAACGAGCCGGCCGCCACGGGCTGGTTCGTGCACGTGTTCGTCGACCGCTCGACACGGCGTCCGGCCGACATCCCGCCGGGCGTTCGGGCTGCGCTGGAGGTGCTCAGCGCTCCATCTGCTCCTTGAGCCGCTCGAGCGCGCGACCGTTCTGCCTGCGCAGGTAGGACCGGATGAGCGGGGCCGCGAGCCGGTCGCCGATGCCGGCGGGCTCGATCTCGTTGGTGAAGCTGACGACGGTGCTGCCGTTCTTGGGCTCGAGGGTGTAGATGCCCTTCGTATGACGGCGGCCGCCGCGGCCGCTGCGGCCCTCCTCGACGATGCGGTCCGGCGTGGACTCGACCGGCGTGATCTCCATCCAGCCGCCACCGCCCTTGCCCTTCACGCGGATGCCGGTCTCGGTGCGCTCGAAGTTCGTCAGGAAGTGGTCGGTGAACGCCTCGTGGCTCATGAGGTCGCCGAGTACGGCGTGGATGTCCTCTCGCGGGCGATCGATCGTGGTGGTGACGGTTACAGGCTTCATGCGACACACTGTCGCACACCGCGTCGCAACCTGCAATACTCTCCCGAGGATGAGCTCGGGGCCGGCCACGATCCGCCGACGTGAGAACGCGCGCGTGCGCCGCGAGGAGGCACGCGAGCGCATCGTCGCGGCGGCCGAGAGGCTGCTACTGGAGCGCCCGTACCGCGATATCACGGTCGACCAGATAATGAGCGCGGCAGGGCTATCGCGCACCGTCTTCTACCGCCACTTCAACGGGCTGCCCGACGTGCTGCTCACGCTGCTGGGCAGGATCGAGGCCGAGCTGGCGGCGCCGATGGAGCGGAGCCCGGGCGACGGCGAGACCTGGCTGCGCGACCTGCTGGCCGGCGGGGTCGAGACGTTCGCCCGCTACGGTCCCTTCCTGCGCGCGCTCGACCACGCCGCCGGGCAGGACGCGGAGATCGAGGCCGCCTACTGCGCGGTGGTCGATCGCTTCGTCGCCCAGACGGCTGCGGCCATCGGGCCGGGCGAGCGCGCCTACGAGATCTCGCGTGCGCTCAATTTGATGAACGGCCACTACCTGATGGAGACGCTCGGCAAGGACCCGGACTTCGATCGCGAGCTGGCGCTCGAGACGCTCGTGACGATCTGGAGCGCGGTCGCCCGCGCATGACGGTCTCGGTCTCCTCCGCCGCCCGCCTGCTGCTGCTCGCGCCCGGCCCCGTCGCCCGCGCGGCCGCGATCGCCGTCTCGACTCCCGAGGAGCGCTGGATGCTGTGCCAGGATCGGGACCTGCGGCGCTCGTACGTCGAGCAGGTCGTCGACCGGCCGGACGACCCGAACGCGCAGGAGCGCTGGATGCTCGGTCAGCCGGACGAGGTGCGGATGTCGTACGTCCGCGAGGTGCTCGACGCTTCGTGAGCGCGCAGCGCCAGTCAACCGGTTAACGGACGGCTGGTTTGCCAAATGACCGGGCGTGGCCGTCTTCTGCGCGCCGCGGGGCATACGGAGTCTCAACGGAGCGGGTCTCCCGAGGGCGGGAACGGCAGGGCGCGCCCGTAGCTTGGGCTTCTCATGCGAGTGCGGATCGGATCTCGGAGCAGTCGACAGGCCATCTGGCTGAGCGCCGCAGTGATCGCGGTGCTGTGC
>JBKOYW010000446.1:0-5716 GCA_046744275.1 Actinomycetota bacterium | reverse complement strand
CCGCCAGCCAGCGCTGCATCGTCAGCCGGGTCAACGCGTCGAGCGCGCCGAACGGCTCGTCGAGGCACAGCACGGGCCGGCCGGCGAGCAGCGTGCGCAGGAACGCGACGCGCTGGCGCATCCCGCCCGACAGCTCGTCAGGCCGGGAGCGCTCGAATCCCTCGAGCCCGAAGGCGGCGAAGTGCTCGTGCGCGGCGGCGCGGGCGGCGGCCTTCCCGGCCCCGGCCACGCGCAGGGCGAGCGCGGCGTTGTCGAGCGCGTTCAGCCACGGCAGCAGGCCGTCGCGCTGCGGCATCAGCGCCGCGGGAGCGGCGGTGACGGTGCCGGCGTCCGGCGCGCTGAGCCCGCACACGAGCTCGAGCAGCGTCGACTTGCCGCAGCCGCTAGGCCCGGCGACGGCCACCACCTCACGCGGAGCGGCGCGCAGCGACACGCCGTCCAGGGCCCGCACGGGCCCGTAGGCCTTCTCCACACCGGCGACCGTGACGCCGCCGGAAACGTCACGAGGCTCCACACCGGGAGCCTCGACCTCGGTCTGCATCGCTCCCTCCGCGGGCATTACCCCACAGGTTCGAAGGGTCAGGTCCAGCGAGGACCTATCTCAGCCGGGCGTTCTCCCCAGCCCCCCTGGTTTTCGATCGTCTTCCAGCTTACTGGAGGGGCCGACCGATGAGTCCGGCGCTCGCCTAGCGTTCCATCGGCATGACGACCTTCGCCGAGGCAGCGTTCTCGCGGAGATCCCGTGGACCCAGCCCTATCCCGACCGGCTGCTCGACGAGATCGCGCCGCGCGAGGAGGAGCCGGACGCGGTGGTCGTCGCGCGCGAGACGATCGAGCTCGCCTACCTGGCGGTGACAGCCACGAGCGCCAACCGCATGCCGGCCGCCGCGAACTACCTCAAGGCCCACGGCGACACGGAGTTCCGGGCGTTCAAGTGCGACGTGCTGCGGATGGAGGACGGGAAGATCAAGGAGATCACGACGTTCGACGCGTCGCTGTTCGAGGCGTTCGGCCTACCGCTGACGCTCGCGTAGCACGCGCTCCTCGTAGGCCACTCGCTCCTCCGCGGTGGTTTGCGCGGTCGCGCGCTCGTTGCCCGCGAGGCGCAGCATCGCCTCGCGGGCGCGGCGCGGGAGCAGCGCTCCGAGCATCGAGATCGCGCCGTACGCGCGCGGCACGTAGACGTCGAAGCGCGGGCGCTCGAGCGTCGCGATGATCGCGTGCGCGACGTCCTCCGGCGCCAGCACGAGCCCGGCCCGCAGCGTCCCGGCCGCCAGCTCGGTGCGTACCAGGCCTGGCATGACCACCGAGAGGTCGACGCCCGAGCCGCGCAGCTCGAGCCGCACCGACTGCGACACGCCGAGCACGCCGTGCTTGGTGGCGGCGTAGACGGCCTCTCGCGGCACGCCGATCACCGACGCCGCCGAGGCGACGTTGACCACGTGCCCAGACCCCCGCGCCACCATCGCCGGCAGCGCGAGCTTCATGCCCAGGATCACGCCGTGCAGGTTCACGTCGACCTGGCGGCGGGTCCACTCGTCGCTCTCCTCGAGGAACGGGCCCACGTGCATGACGCCGGCGTTGTTGATCAGCACGTCGATCGGGCCGGCCGCCTCGAGCCAGGCGGCGAACGACTCGCGCGAGGTGACGTCGAGCGCCGGGAGGTCACCGCCGATCACGCGAGCGCCCCGCGCGGCGAGCGCCCGCGCGGTCGCGAGGCCGATCCCACGGCCCGCACCGGTCACTGCGACGACACGTCCCTCGATCGGGCGGCGCTCCGCCACGGCGCGGACAGTACCGTCCCCGGAGCGATGGACTGGCAAGCAGAGGGACTGCTCGACGACTGCGAGGGCGGGGCTCGCGAGTCGCGCCGCGCGCTGCTCGACAAGCTCCACGGCGAGGGCGTGCCGGTCGAGGAGCTGCGGCGCGCCGTCGCCGAGGACCGGCTGGCGCTGCTGCCGGTCGAGCGCCTGCTGATCTCCGAGGCGCGCTACTCGGCGCGCGAGATCGCCGACCAGAGCGGCCTCGACCTCGACTTCTTCCAGGCCCAGCGGCGTGCGCTCGGGCTCGCGGTGCCCGAGCCCGACGAGCGCGTCTACGGCGAGTCAGATCTCGAGTCGGCCCGCATGGGCAACCAGTACCGCCAGGCCGGGCTGCCGGACGAGGAGGCGATGGAGGCGCAGCGCGTGCTCGGCCGCGGCATGGCCCGCTACGTGGAGGCGATCACCGCGCTGGTCGGGCAGTCGGTGCTCGAGGAGGGCACCGACGAGCACGAGCTGGCGGCGCGGCTGGAGGCGATCGCGCGCACGCTGCTGCCGCTCGCCGGGCCGTGGCTCGAGCACGTCTTCGCGTTGCACCTGCGCGAGGCGCTGCGCCAGGAGGTCGTCACGGCCGAGCAGATGGCCACGGGACGGATGGACGCGGGCCGCGACTGCGCGGTCGCGTTCGCCGACCTCGTCGGCTTCACCGAGCTGGGGGAGACGATCCCGGTCGAGGAGCTGGGCAGCGTCGCCGGCCGGCTGTCGCGGCTCGCCGAGGAGGCAGTCGAGCCGCCGGTCAAGATCGTCAAGGAGATCGGCGACGCGGTGATGCTGGTGGCGCCCGAGCCGGGGCCGATGGTCGAGTCCACGCTGCGGCTGATCGAGGGCTCCGCCGACCAGGAGGGCCTGCCGGCGATCCGCGCCGGCGTCGCGTTCGGCCCGGCGGTCAACCGCTGGGGCGACTGGTACGGCTCGACGGTCAACGTCGCCAGCCGGCTCACGACCCGCGCGCGCCCGTCGTCGGTGCTGGCCACCGAGGCGGTCCGCGACGCGACCGACGGCGGCTTCCACTGGTCGTTCGCCGGCGAGAAGAAGCTCAAGGGACTCTCCCTGCCGGTCAGGACGTACCGCGCCCGGAGGGTCAATCCCACGTCGGGCGGGTGAGCGCCTTCACGAAGTCCTCGAGCTGGCGCGTGGTCCAGCATTCGTGGGCTTCGCAGAAGCGCTCGTAGGTGGCGATCACGGAGTCGCCGTAGTTCCAGTACAGGCGCGGCTCGGGGTTGAGCCAGAACGTGCGGCCGGCGCGGTCGGCGATGCGCGCGAACACGTCCGCGCGAGGGTCGCGCCCGTTGGTGCGGGCGTCGCCGAGGACGATCACCGTGGCGCGCGGGTGCAGGTCGTCCTCAACCTGGGTGAGGAACTCGCTCCAGACCCGCCCGTAGTCGGTGTAGCCGGACACGTCGGCCACGCCGGCGTCCTTGGAGATCGCCTCGGAGGCGGCGCGGAACGAGCGCTCGCGCTCGAAGACGTCGGTCACCTCGGAGATGCGTTCGACGAACACGAACGAGCGCATCTTGCGGAACGCGTCGTGCAGTGCGTGCAGGACGCTGAGGAAGAACACCGAGGCGCTGGTGACCGAGGTGGAGACGTCGCACAGCACGTACAGCTCGGGCCGGCGGGGGCGGCGCGGGCGGTACTTGAGCACGACCGGCACGCCGCCGGTCTGGAGCGACGCGCGCATCGTCCGCCGAAAGTCGACGTGGGCGTGCCGCTTGCGGCCTCGCGTCTCGTGCCCCTGCGTGGCCAGGCGGCGCTTGAGCTGCGCCACGACGCGGTGCACGGCCGCGAGGTCCTGCAGCGGCCCGGTGGGCAGCGAGCGGTCGAGCTCGGTCAGCGGCCGTGAGGGAGGGAGCGACTGCGTGCGCTCGATCTGCGCGCGCTCGAGCTCGCGCCGCAGGTGGGCCTCGAAGCGGCGGATTTGGTCGCGGGTGAGCGGCGGCTCCGGCGCCTCGGTGTCCTGCACCGGGCCGCCGGGCTCCGAGCGCAGGCCGAGCGCGCGGCGGATCCGCTGCACGTCGACGCCGAGCACGCCGGAGCCCTCGCCGCGGCGGCCGAATGCGGCGATCGCGAGCCGCGCGAGGTCGCGCATGGCCGCGTCGTCGCCGTCGCGGATCGCCTGCAGCAGCTGCTCGCGCAGGTTGTCGAGCTCGATCCGCTCGCCGCCGGTGATGCCGTCGCCGTTCCCTTCACGAACCTCGTGGCGCAGCGCCCCGGCTTCCGCGGCCCGGAAGAAGAACCGGTCGAAGACGAGATCGAAGATCCGGCGGTCCTCGGGCGACTTCGCGAGCGTCGCGGCCAGCGCCGAGCGGAAGTCGGCCGGCACCGTCCACGGCACCTCGGCGAGCACGGCGAAGGCGTCGTTGAGCTCCGACGTGCCGATCGCCACACCCTCGGCACGGAGTGCCTCTCCCAGCTGGAGGATCTGCGCGTCGAACTTCACGCCGCGAGGCGGACGCCGACCCGCTCCGCCACGGTGTCGAGGTCGGTGCGGTGCTTGACGATGATCGACATCGTGTCGCGGAAGACGTCCTGCGAGATGTCGTCGGCGCCGAGCAGCAACAGCGCGCGCGCCCAGTCGATCGACTCCGCGATCGAGGGCGGCTTCTTGAGGTCGAGCTGGCGGACCTGGTGGACGACGTCGACCAGCTTGCGCGCGACGGTGTCGGCGAGCTCGGGCGCGTGCAGGCGGACGATCTCGAGCTCGTGCTCGGTGGCCGGGTAGTCGAGCCACAGGTACAGGCAGCGGCGCTTGAGCGCCTCGGTCAGCTCGCGCGTGTTGTTGGAGGTGAGCAGCACGACCGGATGCGTCCGCGCCTCGATCCGCCCCAGCTCGGGGATCGTGATCTGGAAGTCGCTCAGCAGCTCGAGCAGCATCGCCTCGAACTCCTGGTCGGTCTTGTCGATCTCGTCGATCAGGAGCACGACCGGCTCCTCGGCGGCGATCGCCTGCATCAGCGGGCGGCTGAGCAGGAACTCCTCGCCGAAGATGTCGTCCTGCACGGCGTCCCAGCCCGTGCCGTCCGCCTCGGTCTGGATCCGGAGAAGCTGCTTGCGGTAGTTCCACTCGTACAGCGCCTTGGCCTCGTCGAGGCCCTCGTAGCACTGGAGCCGCACGAGCCGGCGGTCGAGGTAGCGGCTGAGCGCCTTCGCCAACTCGGTCTTTCCGACGCCCGCTGGGCCTTCGACGAGCACCGGCTTGCCCAGCCGGGTCGCGAGGTAGCTGACCAGCGCCGTCGACTCGCCGGGAAGGTAGCCGGCGGCCCGCTGGCCGAGGGCGACATCGTCGACGGAGGTGGGGAGGGCGCTCATCGCGCCAGTGAGTCTAGGTGGCCGGTTCGGCCACCGAGTTGCCCGCGAATCTCGCCCGTACGCGGCCCGAGCCGCGCGGGAGCCGGACCGAGTAAGTGCAGTTGCGCTTGAGCGCGCTGGTGCGCCGCACCTTGCCCCGCCGCACCGTCACCTGACCGCGGCAGCCGAGCGCCTTCTCGACGGCGGAGGGGAGCACCAGCCGGCCGGAGACCTGCCGGCCGCGGCGTCGCGCCGTCAGATCGCCCTTGAAGCGCGCGACCCGCACGCGGACGCTGGCCAGGGACGAGCGGTTGTCGGCGTCGACCGCGCTCGCCAGCAGCGTCGCCCGGCCGACGTCCGCGCCGGTGGGGTTCCACGTGCAGCTGTACGGGGCTCCGGTGAGCGTGCAGATGGTCCCATCGTCGTCGAACACCGTGACGGTGGGCCTCCCGAAGTCGTCGCTGACGTCAAGCTCGATCAGCTGCGAGGCCCCGACCGCGGTGCCGACCAGGGGCGTCCGGAAGCGCACGATCGCCGGCGTGTTGACCCGCGCGGCCGGCGGCCCGGCCGGACATCCGTTCGGCGCCGTGCCGGCCACGGTGGGGCAC
>JBKOYW010000290.1:0-9140 GCA_046744275.1 Actinomycetota bacterium | reverse complement strand
GTCCTCGACCGCGCGGTCGAATGCCTCCTGGTTCGCGCGCGAGGGCTTCGTCGTGCCGCTGATCTTGCGGACGTACTGCAGCGCGGCGTCGTGCACCTCGGTCTCGGTGGCGGGCGGTGCGAAGTTGTGGAGCGTATGGATGTTCCGGCACATGCCAACAGGGTATACGGTGCGGTGATACCCTCCCTGGGTATATGACCCATCACCACGGCACACAGTCCCTGAACGCACTCGCGTTCAGCGCCACCGTGCACTGCCTCACCGGCTGCGCGATCGGCGAGGTGCTGGGCATGATCATCGGCACGGCATTCGGCTGGTCCGACTTCGCGACGATCGTCCTCGCCATCGCGCTCGCGTTCCTCTTCGGCTACACGCTGACGAGCCTGCCGCTGCTCCGCGCGGGGATGGCGCTCGGCGCCGTGATCCCGATCGCCCTGGCCTCCGACACCGTGTCGATCACGATCATGGAGATCGTCGACAACGCGATCATCCTGCTGATCCCGGGCGCGATGGACACCGGGCTGGGCGACATCGGGTTCTGGGCCGCGCTCGCGTTCGCGCTGCTCGTCGCGGGCGTCGCCGCGTACCCCGCCAACCGCTGGCTGCTGGCCCGCGGCAAGGGACACGCCGTCGTGCACCAGCATCACGCACACTAAGAGCCGTGGGGCACCACCACCACGGCCACACGCACGAGGCCGACTCGCGCCGGCTGTCGATCGCGCTCGCCCTGATCGCCGGCTTCATGTGCGTCGAGGTCGTCGTCGGCATCCTCGCCGACTCGCTGGCCCTGCTGTCCGACGCGGCGCACATGCTCACCGACGCCGGCGCGCTGGCCCTCGCGCTGGTGGCGATCCGGCTGGCCAGGCGCCCGGCAGCCGGCGCGATGACCTACGGCCTCGGGCGCAGCGAGATCGTCGCGGCGGCGATCAACGGCTCGACGCTGCTCGTGCTCGGGCTCCTGTTCGTGTACGAGAGCGTGCGGCGGCTGATCGACCCCCACCCGGTCGAGGGCGCCGCGGTCCTGATCGTCGCGCTCGCCGGCGTGGTCGTGAACCTCGCCGCCACGTGGGTGCTGGCGGGCGCCAACCGCGAGTCGCTCAACGTCGAGGGCGCGTTCCAGCACATCCTCACCGACCTGGCGGCGTTCATCGCCACGGCGGTCGCAGGCCTCGTGATCCTGTTCACCGGCTACGAGCGCGCCGACGGGATCGCCGCGTTGTTCGTCGCAGCGCTGATGCTGCGCGCCGCCTACTTCCTGCTGCGCGAGTCCGGCCGCGTGTTCCTGGAGGCGGCTCCGCGCGGGCTCGACCCCGAGGCGGTCGGCCGCAGGATGGCCGCCCAGCCGGGCGTCACGGAGGTCCACGACCTGCACATCTGGGAGGTCACCTCCGGCTTCCCCTCGCTGTCCGCCCACGTGCTCGTCGGCCGCGACTCCGACTGCCACGGCGCTCGCCGCGCGCTCGAGCGCGTCCTGCACGACGAGTTCGGGATCGAGCACACGACGCTCCAGGTCGACCACGAGGGCGGCGACCTGCTCGAGATCGAGCTCGGGCTCAACCCGCGGGAATCACCCAGCCGGCCATCGCCACGAAGTGGGTGACGGCGGCGAGGATGACCAGCGCGTGGAAGATCTCGTGGAAGCCGAACGTGTGCGGCCAGGGGTCCGGCCGCCGCAGCGCGTAGATCACGGCGCCGGCCGTGTAGAGCAGGCCGCCGGCGACGAACAGGATGAGGGGCGTGATCTCCAGCCGCGAGACGAGCTGGGGGAGGGCGACCACGGCGAACCAGCCGAGCGCGATGTACACGAGCGCGAACAGCACGCGCGGCGCCGTGATCCAGGCCACGCTGAGGGCCACGCCGCCCAGAGCGCCCGCCCACACTCCGCCGAGCACGGCCCAGCGGATCCAGCCATCGAGCACCAGAAGCCCGACCGGCGTGTAGCTCGCCGCGATGAACACGAAGATCGCGCTGTGGTCGATCCGGCACAGCACGGAGCGCACACGCGGGCTGCACTGCCAGCGGTGGTAGAGCGCGCTGCACGCGAACAGCAGGCACAGGCCGGCGCCGTAGACGAGCGCCGCGCCACGGGCGAGGCCCGCCGGCGCCAGAGCGACGAGCGCGACGGCCGCGCAGAGCGCGAACCAGAACGCCCACGCATGCGACACGCCGCGCAACAGCGGAATGAGCTCGTCGCGCATCGCACTGGTATACCCGGAGCCGATGCCGGATTTGATAAAGAACCCCTCGACCGTCGAGGCGGCGGGGACCAAACCCAAGCTCATCGACGAGTACGTCGGGCGCGTCAACAACGGCGAGCAGCGCCTGAGCATCGCCCACATGCGCTCGCCGCAGGGCTGGGTCGAGCCCGGCCAGCGGCCCGAGTTCGACGAGTACACCGTGGTGCTCGAAGGCTGCCTGCGGGTCGAGCACGAGGAGGGGGCGCTCGACGTGCGCGCCGGCCAGGCCGTGCTCGCGCGCGGCGGCGAGTGGGTGCGCTACTCGACGCCCGAGCCGGACGGCGCCTCCTACGTCGCGGTCTGCCTGCCCGCGTTCTCGCCCGAGAACGTGCACCGCGACGACGCCTAATGGCATCGTGATGGTATCCTCGTGCCATGAGGGCAACCATCGATGCGGCCGGGCGGATCGTCGTGCCCAAGCCGCTGCGCGAGGAGCTCGGGTTCACGGCCGGAACCGAGCTGGAGCTGGAGGCGGTCGACGGACGCCTCGAAGTGGCCGTCCCCTCGCGCGTGGTCGTGGAGGACGGTCCCCACGGCGTGCGGTTCACCGCGGATGAGGCACCGCAGCTCACCGCCGCTCGGGTTCGTGAGATCGTCGAGCGAGGGCGGCGCTGACCGCCGACACGAGCGCCGTCATCGCCGCGCTCTCTGCCTGGCACGATCGGCACGCCGACGCCGCGAGCGCGCTCGACGGGATCACCGCGCTGCCGGCCCATGTCCTGGTCGAGGCGTACTCCGTGCTTACCCGGCTGCCCTCAGGCCTCGCCGTTCCCGCCTCCACGGCGGCCGACGTCCTCATGCGACGGTTCCCGGACGACGCGTTGCGGCTCGACGAGGCGCGCCGACGCGAGCTGCTGCCGCGGCTGGCGGCGGCGGGGGTGTTCGGCGGGGCCGGCTACGACGGCCTGGTGGCACTCGAGGCCGCCGCGCATGGGCTCACCTTGCTCACGCTCGATCACCGCGCGCAGGAGACGTACCAGCGGCTCGGCGCGCCGTTCCAGGTCATCTAGGCACCGTCAAGAGGGCGGCCGCCCGCGCCGATTAACACAAGAGCGATGTCCCTGCCCCCACCCAGCACCGCCCAACGCGAGTACGTCCTCGAGCTCGAGGCGCCGCGGTCGTGGGGCCGCCGGCGCGGCGGGCCCGACCAGCTGCGGCTGAGCGCGATGGGGGCGACGATCACGTTCGAGCGGGCGCTGCGCACGCCGCTGCGGGTGCCGCTCGGCACGCTCCAGCTCGGCCTCGTGGACCCCGGCCCCGCGCGCACGGAGAGCATGGCCGGCCGCTTCGCGATCCTCAAGCGCCTCAGCGCGACCGCGGTGGTCCCGCGCGAGCAGGGGATCGAGGGCTGGCTGTGGACGAGCCTCGGCGGCTCCGCCCTCACCGTGCTCGGCGATCCCGAGGACGCGCCCAACGCCGCCCTGCTCTTCACCAAGCCGCTCGACGACGTGGCGTGCTTCGAGCCGGAGATCGCGCAGGAGATCGCCGCGCGCTCGCCGCTCGGCGCGCCCGCCGTCTACGGCCTGCTGTTCCGGGTCACCGACACTGGCAAGGCCGAGAACACGTTCCGGCAGTTCGGGCTCCTGAAGCCGGTCACCGATCGCGAGGTGCCGCCGACGCTGCGCCGCTCGCTGCCAACCGACCGCCCGGCCGACCCGCTCCTTCACAGCGCCCCGGGGGAGGACGCCCGCGCGTCCACCTCCATCGCCCCGCCCGGTCTGAGCTGATCGAGCCGCTACCGTGGGGCGGCCGTGAGCACCGAGCCCGCCGAGTCCCACGACCCCCAGCGCTGCACGCCATGCCGCGGCACCGGCCAGGTCGTCTCCGGCCTCGGCGGCACGCCGCAGCTCGTCACCTGCCCGTGGTGCGAGGGCAGCGGGCGCTTCCAACCAGGCCACGACGCGCAGGCCGCGCGCCGCGACCAGACCTAGCGGATCACCAGCGTGCCGATCTGGCGATCGGCCTGGAGCAGCTCGATCGGGTGCTCGCCCGGCTCGCCGGCCAGAAGGGAGAAGCGCGCAGGGGTGGTCGGGTCGATCGCGTCGATCCGGCCGAGCACGCTGACGCTGTCGCGCTCGGGGCCGGTGACGGTGAGCTCGACGAGGTCGCCCGCGCGGACGGTGATGTGCGCGTCGCCCTCGCTCGTCGTCAGCGTCTTCTCGACGGTGGCGACCGTCGGCGAGCCGGCCGGGGCGGGCGTCGGGGTGGACGCGCGGCGGTCCTCGCGCGTCACCGGCTGACGCGGCGCGACGCTCGCCGCGAGGGCCGTGAGGCCCATCAGCACCGCGACCAGGATCAGGAACCGGCGGCCCAGCACGAACCGAGGGTAGTCCTGTCGTCCACCCTGGAGCTAATGAAGGCTTAAGGACTGGCGTGTACGTGCCGATACCGGGTGTGCCAGAACCAAGGTGTCAAGGGCAAATCGTCCGCGAGGACGAGGCGCAAAGCCACGGAGCTCCTCGGATGGGAGCGCGCCGGGTTGCCACCGCCAGTGGTGGGACTGGGACCGAGGCCATGGCAAGGAAGTTCACAGGCCCAACGATCCCTTCAGGAGGGACCACCCACATGCTTCACAAGCTCCGCCAGCGCGCCCAGGACGAGAAGGGCTTCACCCTGATCGAGCTCCTGGTCGTCATCCTGATCATCGGCATCCTCGCCGCGATCGCCCTGCCGGCCTTCCTCAACCAGCGTGAGAAGGCTCAGGACACCGAGGCCAAGACGGCCGCTCGCACCGCCCAGACGGCGATGGAGACGTACTACACCGACAATCAGGCCTACACGGACCAGACCGACGACCTCGTCGCGATCGAGCCGACCCTGGCCGACGCCGTCGCCGACCTGTCGCTCGCCGCGACCGCGACCGACACCGGCTACACCCTGACCACGACGTCGAAGAGCTCCGACGCGACGACGTTCACGATCACGAGCGAGGAAGGCGAGACCACTCGCACCTGCTCCGCCGAGGGCGGTGGCTGCAAGGCCGCCGACGCCGCCGGCAACCAGTGGTAAGCCACACCGGCTGAACCATCAGTTCCCAGAAGCGGGCCCTCCGGGGCCCGCTTCGTCGTTAAGCGTCGAACTGTCGCCGATTGCGCTCAAGCCCGCGGCGCGATCGGTCGATCCTCGAAGGGACGATGCCCACTCCCTCTCGCAACCTCGCCGGCCGCGCGGGCTTCACCTTGATCGAGGTCCTCGCCGCCATGTTCATCCTCTTGATCGGCATCCTGGGCGCGCTCGCCATCATCGATCGCGCCAACGCGGCGACCGTCACCACACGCTCGCGCGAGGCTGCGGTCAACGTCGCGCGCGAGCTCGTCGAGGCGGCCCGCAGCGTGCCGTTCGCGAACCTCACGCCCGCGTCCGTGGAAGCGCAGATCCAGGCGCTGCCCGGGCTCGCCGACGACGGCGCGCCCGCCGGCTGGACGATCCGCCGTCGCGGCTTCACCTACACCGTCGCCGCCACGGTCTGCACGTTCGACGACGCCCGCGACGGCGGCGGCGACCACTCGGCCGGCAACTTCTGCGCTGACAGCGCCGCCCTCTCGGCGACTCCCGACCGCAACCCGGAGGACTACCGGCGGGTCCGCGTGGAGGTCCGCTGGACCCACGACGGGGTCGATCGCGAGGTCCACCAGACACTGCTGATCAACAACCCCGGCAGCGCGGGTGCGCCGGCGGTCCGGACGCTCGAGATCGAGCCGGGAACCGCTGCGATCGCTCCGGCCACCAACCAGGTGACCGCGCCGACCGAGACGCTGAGGCTCCGGCTCACGACCTCGAGCCGGCCGGCGACGCTGCACTGGCTGCTGGACGGCGCCTCGCAGGCCCCGATCACCGACGGCGCCGACCTCGGCTGGCGGTTCCAGTGGCCGCTCGGGCCGTCTGGGGAGCTCGGGGCGCCGGATCCCGAGGGGAGCATCGTCGACGGCACCTATGTCGTCAGCGCGGAGGCGTTCGACCAGTACGGCGTCGCGGGGCCGTCGCGGTCGCTCACGGTCTCACTCAACCGGTCGCTCGCTGACAAGGTCACCGGCGTCGCCGGCGGCCGCACCGGCGACTCCGCCAGCCTTCAGGATCAGGTGGTCGACATCGAGTGGCTGCCGAGCCGCGAGCGCGACATCATCGGCTACAGCGTCGAGCGCGTCGACGCCGCCGGCAACCGGGTCGAGGTGTGCGGGCGCGAGGATCGGACGAACTGCATGGACGCCGACCCGCCCGTCGAGGACGGTCTGAGGTACTACGTCTTCGCCTGGGACGTCTATCCCGAGAACGGGCAGCCCCGCAAGGGCCCCGAAGCGTCCGACGCGCTCGTCGTGGCCTTGAACAATCAGGCGCCGTTCGCGCCGCTGACCGCCACCGCGACGCTCCAGTACGACGGGTCGGTCCAGCTCGCATGGGTCCGTCCGGTCCCCGAGGACCCCGATCTCGGCGACAGCATCGCCTTCTACAGGATCTACCGCGACGGGACCGGCTACGACGCCCGCTACGCCGTCTGGACCGACCCGGGCGCCACGGCCCAGTTCGTCGACGGCAACACCGGCGGCACGGCGCACGAGTACTGGGTGACCGCCGTCGACGAGAACTTCGCCGAGTCCGACCCCGTGAAGGCCGAGTGGACCCCATGATGCGTCTGAGCGACGAGCGAGGGGTCTCCCTCGTCGAGCTGCTGGTCGGCATGATCGTCTCCCTGATCATCTTCGGGGGCACGCTCTCCGCCGCGGTCGCGATGCACAACGGCGCCAAGCGCAATGCCGACCACAACGAGGCTCAAGACGCGGCGCGGACCTACATCGACCGCCTCGCCCGCCAACTGCGCAACCTGGCGAGCCCGTCGATCTTCACCGACGACTACCAGGCGCAGCCGTACGCCGTCGACTCCGCCGGTCCGTACGACCTCGTGTTCCGCGTGGTCGACGACCAGCGGCCGGGCGGCAGCCTCAACCACGCGAACGTCAAGCGGGTTCGCTACTGCCTGAACGCGAACGACCCGAGCCGCGGCGTCCTTTATCAGCAGGAGCAGACCTGGACGGACCGGGCCAGCAACGAGCCTCCCGTGATGCCCTCGCTCTCCGCCTGCCCGGCCCCGGGCTGGACGACCACCAAGGTCGTGACCGAGCACGTCGTCAACCGCATCGACGGCCAGAACCGACCGATGTTCGTCTACAACGCGACCGATCTGCAGCGGATCAGCCAGATCCACGCCGACCTCTTCATGGACCCGACGCCCGGCGAGGCTCCCGTCGAGACCCGTCTCGGCACGGGC
The DNA here is from genome assembly GCA_046744275.1 of Actinomycetota bacterium. Classification (GTDB taxonomy): domain Bacteria; phylum Actinomycetota; class Thermoleophilia; order Solirubrobacterales; family Solirubrobacteraceae; genus DASSUW01. Next base: position 1,640 of record JBKOYW010000290.1, on the reverse strand, counting down.
GTGACGCTCCGCAACCAGAACCGCGTGCCGGTGGCGCACATGGACATCGCGCCGGCGCCGGGCAAGCTGGTGCTGAACGGGTCCGCGTCGGAGGACCCCGAGGGCATGCCGCTGACGTACCAGTGGTACCTCGACCCGCCGACCCCGCTGCCCGATTGCGCGGCGACCCCGCTGCCGCCGAGCTGCGTCGGCCAGGGCGTGGTCCTGGACGTTCCCATCGCGCCGGCCACCAGCCACCGGATCGTCCTGGTGGTCAAGGACCCCGCCGGCCTGCCTGCCGTTGCCGAGGACAACTACCCATGATCACGATACGCAAGCTGCTCGATCGCCAGGACGGATCCGCCCTGGTCACCGCGATGCTCCTCATGGCGCTCTGCCTGATGATCGGGTTCACGACGATGGCGGCGGTCGACGTCCAGCAGGGCCAGTCCCGCGGCGAGCGCGAGCGCGAGTCCTCCTTCGCCCTGGGCGAGGGAGCGCTCAGCGCGCAGATCTTCATGCTCTCGACCCAGTGGCCGGCCAATGCGAGCCTGCAGCGTGAGCGCTGCACGCAGGCGACGGTGGGCGACGAGGACTGCCCGGATCCGACCACGCTGGTCAAGGGGTTCACGGGCGCCGACTACGACGCCGGCCTGGAGTGGTCGACCGAGATGCACGACAACGCCGCCGCCGCGGCTGCGGGCGCCGCTCCCGACCAGTTCTACGACGATGCCGTCGTCCGCGCCCGGCCGGGCTGGGACAGCAACCGGGACGGCCTCATGTGGCTCCGCGCGCAGGCGCGCATCCACGGCCGCCTGCGCACGCTGGTCGCGCTGATCCGCGCCGAGCGGCTGGACACGCTGTTCCCGCGCAACGTCATCACGGCCAACCGGCTGAGCGTGAGCAACAACGGCAACAAGACCATGGTCGAGACCAACGGCAGCTACCTGATCCTGCGGTGCAGCAACGGCACCGGCGGTCAGCTGCCGGCCAGCTCTTGCCAGGACTGGAGCCGTGACGTGCACGTGGGGCCGAACGCCACGGTCAACGTCGTGCCCAACCAGCGGCCGGGGCTGTCGCCTGAGACCGTGGAGCGCATGCGCGAGTTCGCGAAGGCCAACAACTCGTACTACGCGAGCGGCTGCCCGAGCCTCGCCGGGGAGATCGTGTTCCTCGAGAGCGCGAACTGCGCCTACACCGGCAACAGCGAGTGGAACACCGCGACGGTGCCGGGCGTGCTGATCATCGGCTCGGGAACGCTCTTGCTCTCCGCCAACACGACCTATCACGGCGTGATCTACCACGTGAACGGGTCCGACAACGTCGGTCCGAAGCTGAGCGGCACGGTGCTCCGCCTGCACGGCAACGGCTGCGTCGACGGAGCGATCGTGGTCGACGGCAACGGCGGCGTCGAGGTCGGCTCCTCCAGCGGCGCCAGCAAGTGCGACGGCAACATCGGCTTCAACCCGAATGCCGCGAACAACCTGCGCGCCTACGGCACGGCCGGCATCGTGCAGAACTCGTTCCGCGAGATCACCGCGTCCGACTGACGCTTCGACCTCAAGCGCCCCCGTCGACCGGCCGATACCTCACTCGTGTTCAAGAAGCGCTCCTCCTCCCAGGCCGCGGTCGTCGGCCTCGACCTCGATCCCGGCCACATC
>JBKOYW010000528.1:0-4676 GCA_046744275.1 Actinomycetota bacterium | reverse complement strand
CGTACCCGTCGTGGCGCGCGGGGGCGACGGAGCCGTCGTGGCGCGCGTCGCGCGGGGAGGCGACGAGCTCTCGGGCGAGCTCGGCCTCGACGCCGGCGAGGAACGGCGGCTCGCCGAGCACGTCGATCGACCCGGCGCCTGCCGGGCGGGCGTGGCGGAGTACGAGGCGGGGCTCGACGGCGCCGTTCCAGCGGTTCGCCTCGAGCCGCACGGCGGCATCGACCAGCTCGTCGCCGGCCGCCGGCAACCGCGCGCCGGCGCCGAACCGCACACAGCGGGAGCGGGCGCCACCCGCGTGGAGCGTGAACGCGACGTGGCGGCCCTCCCCCATCGGCCGCGGGTCGCCGAGCTGGGCCGCCGGGACCATGAGCGAGACCGGCGGGTTGGCCTGCCCGAACGGCGCCAGCCGCTCGAGCTCCTCGGCCAGCGCGAGCGTGAGGGCGTTGCCGGAGACGACGGCGTCCACGCGGCACTCCGGCACGAGATCGGCGGGCGCGAGCACCTCGCCGGCGTGCGCCACGAACCGCTCACGGAAGCCGTCCACCGCCTCGCGGGCGATCGTCAGCCCGGCGGCGGCGCGGTGGCCGCCGTAGCGGTCGAGATGCTCGGCCCCCGCCGTGAGCCCGGCGAGCAGGTCGAATGCCGGGATCGACCGCCCCGAGCCGGTTCCCTCGGCGCCGTCGAGCGCGATCAGCACGATCGGCCGGTGGTGGCGCTCGGCGATCCGCGCGGCGACGATGCCGATCACGCCCGGGTGCCAGCCTTCGGCCGCCAGGACGTACGCCGGCGCGGGCCCGTGCTCGGCGACCTGGGCCTCGGCGGCGAACAGGATCCGTGTCTCGACGTCCCGGCGCTCGGTGTTCACCGCGTCGAGCTCCGCGGCGATCGCGTGCGCCCGCCCGGCGTCCTCGGTCAGAAGCAGCTCGAGCCCCGCGTCCGCCCGGTGCAGGCGGCCGGCGGCGTTGATCCGCGGCGCCAGCCGGAAGCCGATCGCAGTCGCGTCGACCAGGCCGGGATCCACGCGCGCGACCTCCATCAGCGCCCGCAGGCCCGCCTTGCGCGTGCCGCCCAGGGCGCGCAGCCCTTCGCGCACGAGCCGGCGGTTCTCCCCGACGAGCGGCACGACGTCGGCGATCGTGGCGAGCGCGACGAGATCGAGGTCCTCGTCCGCCGCCGCCGGATCCTCCCCCGCCCCCTCCAGCAGCGCCTGCGCGAGCTTGTGCGCCACGGCGGTGGCGCACAGCTCCGCGCACGGGTAGCCGCCGACCTGCGGGTGGACGATCGGGGCGCCGGGCAGCCGCCCGTCGGCCCGCGGGGTGTGGTGGTCGGTCACCACGACGTCGAGCCCCGCGGCGACCGCTGCCGCGACCTCGTCCACGGCGGTGATCGCACAGTCGACCGTGACGAGCAGGTCGGTCCCGCGCTCGGCGAGCTTCGTGACGGTGGCCGCCGCAAGGCCGTAGCCGTCGTCGATCCGGCTCGGCAGGTACCAGTCGACGTCGGCGCCCAGCGTGCGCAGCGCGCGCACCAGCACCGCGGTGGCGGCCACGCCGTCGACGTCGTAATCGCCGTGCACCGTGATCCGCGAGCGGCGGCGGACGTGGCCGAGGATCCGCCCGGCGGCATCGCGCAGGCCGCCGAACGCGTCGAGCGGATGGGCGTCGGAAGCCGCCAGGAACGCGCGCGCGGCCTCGAGCTCGCCGAGCCCGCGCCGCACGAGCACCTGGGCAACCACGTGCGAGACGCCGAGCGCGGCCGCCAGCCGCTCGGCGGCTGCGTAGTCGTACGGAGCGACGGTGAAGCGGGTCTCGATCCCTGGCACGGTCGCCGGAGCGTATGGCCGGCCCACGACGGAACCGCGGGGCTTCCCGCGACGCTCCGCGAAGTTGGAACGGTTCGGCGCGCGAGTTGTGACGATTCCGCCCCTCCCACGTCACGAATTCGCTCGCCGGGTACCACGTTGCTCGGGCTTTTCGAGCGGGAGGTGGCGCCATGGCAGGGGCAACGCGGTTCGCAGGAACGGCGCGGCGATGGATCGCTGCAGCCGTCCTTGCGCCCGCGGTCGCGGCCGTCGGCGCGTGCGGCGGTGACCCGGAGCCGACTGCCGAGGAGCGCAAGGCGGCCAAGACCCGCTGGACCCAGCGGGTCGACGCGGCCTGCTGCAAGGCCAACGAGGCGATCGCGGAGCGCGGCTGGCCCGCGGACCTGGTCGACCTCGACCGGCTCGTCGTCCGCGGGATCGACGACGCCCAGATCGCGATCCGCGAGATCACCGGCGTGACCATCCCCGAGGGCGCAGGCCCCAAGCCGGGCGCCTTCGTCGAGGAGCTGAAGGCGCTCGAGCCCGAGCTGACGAAGCTCTCCGAGGCGAGCGAGGACCTCGAGCCGGCCGCGCTCGTGAAGGCCGCCGAGGCGCTCAAGCCGCGCCTGGCATCCGCAGAGAAGGCCGCCGAGGCGGCCGGCGTCAGCGACTGCCTGAGCCACGACGAGCGCTTCTTCATCCCCGACGCCGTGCGCGCCCCGGTGTTCGCCGAGCAACTCGACAAGCTCGACCGCTCGCTCCTGCGCCGGATCCAGAAGATCGACTTCGAGGACGCGTCGACGCCCGGCGAGTTCGCCCAGGCCTTCGCCCGCTACAGCGAGGTCATCGACACGGCGCTCAAGGGGATCGACACGCTCGATCCGCCGCAGTGGGCCGCCGAGCAGACCGCGAACTACGCCGACGCCCTCCGCGACCTGCAGTCGGAGACCCAGAAGTTCACGGCGCTGCTGGTGCAGGACAAGGGCAAGGCGCCGTACGAGCTGGACCGCTCCAAGTACCTGCGGGCGCAGAAGGACCTCAACGTCGCCGCCAACGCGGAGATCAAGACACGGCGGAAGATGCTGCGCGCCGTGGGCGCGGCACCGACCGGCCGGCTGCCCGAGCAGGGCGAGCCGGTCGAGCCGGAGGCCGGCGAGCAGTCCTAGCCGGGCAACAACGCACGGACCTCGTCGAGCCGCGGCAGGGTCTCCCAGTCGCCCGTGCCGCGCAGCGCCCAGGCGGCGATCGCGTGCGCGGCCTCGGTCGCCGTGTGCGCCGGCCAGCCTTGAAGCAGCCCGTAGGCGAAGCCGGCCGCGAACGCGTCGCCGGCGCCGACCTCGTCGACCACGTCGTCGGGGCGCGGAGCGGCGACCTCGCTCACCTCGCCGCCTGCCGCGACCATCGCGCCGTCAGCGCTGCGCACCGCGGCGCTCACGTCCCGCGCGGCCAGTGCGCCGATGGCGTCGGCGCCCAGCAGCGACTCGCCCTCCGCCGCGCCGCACAGGTACCAGCTCACGTGCTCAAGCACCGGGTCCATCGCCGCGGCGGCCGCCTGCGGGCTGTCCCACAACGCGGGCCGGTGGTTCGGGTCGAACGTCACGATCGCGCCGGCCTCCCTCGGCCGCGAGCGCGTCGCGGATCAGCGCGCCGGGCCGGTCCGCGCCCAGCCGCGAGATCCACGTGACCTGGACGCCGAGCCGGACTAGCCCGACGGCGAAGTTCGACTCGGCGCCCGCGAACCGCAGCCGCAGCAGGTCGCCCAGCTCCAGCTCGCCCTCCCGGACCGGGTCCAGCAGTGCCATCGTCTCCCCCGCCGTGACGACGCGGCTCACACGAACGGGGCCCGCGCCGCGGCGGGATAGTCGACCCCGCGCTCGGCCAGCCGCTCGCGCACGCGGCGCTTGACCGCGAGGACCGTCGACTGCTCGGACTTGACCTGGGCCTTGAGCGCGGCGATCTCTTCGTGCAGCGGCTCGACGCCGCCGCCCGACTCGAGCGCCGAGCGCAGCGCCGTGAACAGCTCCGGGCGGCAGTTCGAGAGCCCGTTGATGGAACCCGTCGCGCCGGCCCGCACGGCGTCCACGAGCTGCGGCTCCGTCCCCGTGTAGACCTCGAACGAGTCGACGCCCCGCACGGCCCCAAGGTAGGCCTCGTGGCGTGCGAAATCGCCCGTCGAGTCCTTCATGCCCGCGAACCCGGCCCGCGCGAGCTCGCCGGCCAGCTCCGGCGAGAGGTCGTTCACCGTCCGCGGCGGGATGTTGTACAGGAACGCCGGCGCCCCGTCCGCCGCCTCCAGGAGCGCCAGGAAGTGCGAGCGGACCTGGTCCTGCGTGATCGGATAGAACCACGGCACGTAGGCGCCCACGCCATCCGCGCCCGCGGCCAGCGCCCGCCGGGCGAGCGCAACCGTCGCGCCCGTGCTCGGTCGCCCGACCTGCACGATCACCCGCAGTGAGCCGGCGGCTGCGACCGCCCGGGCGGCCAGCGCCTCGACCTCGTCGTGCTCGAGCAGGACTCCCTCGCCGGTCGTGCCGGCCACGAACAGCCCGTCGAGGCCGGCCTCGTCGAGCCAGCGCACGTGCGCTTCGAACGCGTCGAGGTCCAGCGCCCCGTCCGGCCCGAACGGGGTCGTGATGGCCGCCAGGACCTTCGCCATCAGTAGGCGGGGTGCGCGCGCTCCTGGCGGAGCCCCAGCCAGTACACGATCCCCATGCCGATGACCGCGCCGGGGATGGCCTCGATCGCGCTCAGCACGTTCGTATCGCTCTGCCCGGGCACGCTCAGGCCGTGGATCAGGAAGCCGAAGATGAGCGGGCCGATGACCGCCCCCAGGAAGGCGCCGACGATGCCGGCCCAGAAGTGATCCGGCAGGTAG
>JBKOYW010000057.1:0-3795 GCA_046744275.1 Actinomycetota bacterium | reverse complement strand
CGAGAGGGTTGGGCGCCGCCTCGAATCCCGAGGTCGGCCGCCGGGCTGCTGACGAGCACCGCACCGAGATCGAGGAGATACTCAAGGGCTCGGACATGGTGTTCATCACCGCCGGCGAGGGCGGCGGCACCGGCACCGGCGCGGCGCCCGTGGTCGCCCGCATCGCGCGTGAACTCGGCGCGTTGGCGGTCGGCATCATCACCAAGCCGTTCGGGTTCGAGGGCTCGCGCCGCATGAAGGCCGCCGAGCAGGGCATCGAGGCGCTGGCGGACGAGGTCGACACCCTCATCGTCGTGCCCAACAACCGGCTGCTCTCGGTGCTCGACAAGCAGACGTCGATGATGGAGGCCTTCCGCGTGGCCGACGACGTGCTGCGCCAGGGCGTCCAGGGCGTCTCGGACCTGATCACGCTGCCCGGCCTGATCAACCTCGACTTCGCCGACGTCCGCACGATCATGTCCGACGCCGGCAGCGCGCTGCTCGGCATCGGCATGGGGACCGGCGACAAGCGCGCCGTGGACGCCGCGCACGCGGCCGCCTCGTCGCCGCTGCTGGAGACGACGCTCGACGGCGCCCGCTCGATCCTGCTCTCGATCACCGGCGGCAAGGACCTGTCGCTGTGGGAGGTCAACGAGGCCGCCCACACGATCCAGGAGGCCGCGCACCCGGACGCGAACATCATCTTCGGGGCGATGCTCGACGAGAAGCTCGAGGACGAGGTGTGGATCACCGTGGTCGCCACCGGCTACGGGGAGAAGCGCCCGCCGCGCGAGGAGCGGTCGCCGTTCCGCGAGCCCGTCGGCGAGCCGCGCGTGCGCCGCGTCGGGACGCCGTCGCGCGTGAGCGAAGTCGACGTACCGGAATACATTCCGAGGTACTGAAGTGTGAAGTGCCCTTGGCTTCGTCCGGTCGCCGCGTTGATGAGGACGGTCGCGATCCATGGCGACCGTAACCGGGCGCTGCGCGCCCTCTTGGGCGGTTGATGGGGGGCCCTCTTGGGCGGTTCACGCGGCGTCGTCGCGGCCGGTCACCCGCTGACCGCGGCGGCCGGCGCTGAGATCCTGCGCGCCGGCGGCAACGCGGTCGACGCCGCGCTGGCGAGCATGCTCGCCTCGTTCGTCGCCGAGCCGCTGCTGACCGGGCTCGGCGCCGGCGGGTACATGCTCGTGGTCCCGGCCGGCGGCGAGCCGGTGCTGCTCGACTTCTTCGTGGCGGCGTCCGGGCACGGGGCCGACCTCGACAGCCGCGCGCCGCTGATCGCGGCCGACGTCTCGTTCGGCGACGCCGTGCAGGTGTTCCACATCGGCGCCGCGTCGTGCGGGACATACGGCACGCCGGCGGGCGTGTGCGCCGCCGCGGCGCGCTTCGGCACGATGCCGCTCGCCGACCTCGCCGCGCCCGCCGCCGAGCTGGCCCGCGCCGGGGTCGAGGTCAACAGGCCGCAGGCGTACCTGTTCGAGATCCTCGCGCCGATCTACTCCTCGACGCCCGAGTCGCGCGAGCTGTTCATGCCCGAGGGCCGCGTGCCGCGCGCGGGCGACGTGCTGCGCAACCCGCCGCTCGCCGCCGCGCTCGAGCGGCTCGGCGCCGAGGGCGCGGAGCCGTTCTACGAGGGCGACATCGGCACCGCCATATCGGACCGCGTGTGCGAGCTCGGCGGCACGCTCACGCCCGCCGACCTCGCCGCCTACCGCGCCGAGCCGCGCGAGCCGGTGCGCGTGCGCTACCGCGGCCGCGACGTGCTCACCAACCCGCCCCCGAGCGCCGGCGGCACGCTGCTCGCCTACGCGCTCGCGCTGCTCGAGCGCACGGCCGGCCCGCCCGATCCGGTCGCGCTCGTGGCCGCGATGGAGAAGGCCCAGGCCGAGCGCACGCCCGAGTTCCTGTCCGGGCTCGCCGAGCCCGGCTTCCTCGAGCACTTCATGGCGAGCCGGCTCGGTTCGACCACGCACATCTCGGTGATCGACGGCGACGGCTGGGCGTGCGCGGTGACGTGCACGAATGGCGAGGGATCCGGGATCGTGGTCCCCGGCACCGGCGTCCACGTCAACAACATGATGGGCGAGCAGGACCTGTCGCCGCTCGGCTTCTTCACCCATCCGCCGGGCCGGCGGCTGCCGTCGATGATGGCGCCGACGGTCGTGCTGGGCGCCGACGGCGCTCCCGAGCTGGCGCTCGGCTCGGCCGGCTCGAACCGCATCCGCTCGGCGCTGCTGCAGGTGATTGTCAACGTGCTCGACCGCGGGATGGACGCGGCCGAGGCGGTCGACGCGCCGCGGCTGCACTTCGAAGACGGACTCATCTACGCCGAGCCGGGCATCGAGGCCGCCGGCCACGAGGCGGAGGACCGGACAATCGCCTGGTTCCGCGACCGCAACCTGTTCTTCGGCGGCTGCCAGGCCGTGGAGCGCCATCCGGACTCCGGCGCGCTCGACGGCGGCGGCGACCCCCGCCGCGGCGGCGCCGTGGTCGAGGCGTAAAAGATGCCTTGACGATGAGGTGAGTGGCGACTAACTTACGTGGTATGTCCGAACTGGTTCCCGAGCCCCACGACGTCCTGGCCTCCGATCCCGAGCGCGAGGCGGTCGCGGCCGTGCTCCGCAAGCACGCAGTGGACGGCCGGCTCGACGCCGAGGAGCTCGAGGCCCGGCTCGGCGTCGCGTACGGAGCGCGTCGGCGCGCCGACCTGCTGCCGCTGCTGGCCGACCTCCCTGCCGCTCCCGCGCCGCGCGTCCGCCCCTCCTCCGAGCCGCCGCCGTTCGCTCCGGTGATCCCGATCGCGATCCTGCTGGTTGCGATCTGGGCGTTCACCGGCGCCGACTACTTCTGGCCGATGTGGCCGATCGGCGCGATGCTGCTGATGAGCATCATGAGCGGCGCGCAGGGCTGCGCACGGCGCGGTCATGACGCAGCCCACTCGTCGGCCCAGCGCGACAGCGGTTCGAGGGCGGCGAGCAGGCCGCGGCCGTGGACGGAGAGCGCGTAGCCGGCGTCGCCGGCCTCGACGATCCCGGCGCCGGTCAGCTCCGCGAGGCGGTCGCGCAGGACGCTCGACGACATGTCGCCGCAGCGCCGCTGGAGCTCGCGGAACCCGAGCGTCTCCTCGCGCAGCTCCCATAGGACGCGCAGCGCCCAGCGGCGCCCCAGCAGGTCGAACGCGACCATCAGCGGCCGCCCGCTGCGGGTGCCGCGCGCCGGCCGGCCGGGCCGCGGTCCGGTCATCGGATCACCAACCCTGGCGGCGCGCCGCGTGCGAGGCCTGCCATGCGGCCTTGCGATTCGGAATTCGAAGCACTATCGTGCACGCTTCGAATATCGAAGCACGAGGTGCGGACATGATCCAGCAGGAACCAGCCCGTCGCATCGTCGACGCCTTCCTGGCCGGCGACGGCGCGGCGCTCGGCGAGCTGCTCCCCGACGACGCGACGTTCCACAGCCCGGTCACCGACTACCCCGGCCGCGAGCGGGCGGGCACGGTCCTGGCGGCCGTGACGCAGGTGATCCGTGCCCCGCGGGCGATCAGCGTCGTCGACGGCCCCGGCGAGGTGATCGCGTTCTTCAGCGCGGACATCGAGGACCGCCGCGTCGAGGGCGTGCTCCGCGTCGCGGGATCCGACATCACGCTGATGATCCGGCCGCTGAAGGCCCTGCTGCGCGGTGTCGAGCGGATGAAGCAGCTGCTCTGACCTCGGCCGCCCACAGCGCGGCGCCGACCGCGCCCGCGTGCGGGCCGAGCTCGGCCGGGACGACGGCGATCCGGTCGACCGGCGCCACGCACGCGCGGCGGCTCAGCTC
>JBKOYW010000522.1:0-12740 GCA_046744275.1 Actinomycetota bacterium | reverse complement strand
GTGCACCGCATGAAAACCCGGCCAGCGGCCGCGCATGGCGCCGGTAGAAGGCGGCGAAGGCCTCCTCGTCACCCACCGAGGCGACCAACAGCTCCTCGTCGGAGACCATCATCAACAGATCATTGCCGGGACCGGCCGCGTCTGTGACCGAAATCGCAAAACGTGAAGCCCAGCCGACCCGAACCAGGAGCGCGCGGGGCGATCGGTCGAGGAGCGGCTGACGTGCAGAACATGGTCCCCATGCGCGACACGGCCCGGCTCGTCGCGAGCCAGTGCTCCCTTCGCCTGGGAGGAGCACTCGGGCGGCGTCGCCGTGGAGTGCCGCTTCCGCGGCTTCGGCACTCGCATGTGTGGATCGCCCCCATGGCATGCGGAGGCCGGGTGCGGCCGCTGCAGCCGACGCGGTCGAACTCTTTGGCGCCCGACGCTCCGATGGCGTTGCGTGGCCCGTGGCGTGCGCTCGATCGCGCCATGAGCGCGGGGTCGCCGAGGCCGTATCACCGTGGTGTACGCCGGTGAGGACGCGGCGGAGGACACCAGCTGGTGTGGATGCATAGTGTGCGGCGCGGTTGTTGGTTCCGTGATCTTGGAGGATGGATGGGCGATCTGGTTGACGACACGCTGCGGGGGATTCGCGCGCGGCTTAATAAGCTGGCTCCGGCGGTTGCCGAGTACGAGCGCCTGCAGGCGGCGTATGCGGCGCTCGATGGGGCCAGCGGAGAGTCCGGTGAGCGGCGGAACGCTGGGGCGGGCACGCCCGCCGGCAAGCGCGGGGGCAGCGGTCGGCGGCGAGCCGGTACGGCTAGGCGGCGTGCTGGGGGGCGGGCCAAGCGCGGTCAGAACAAGGCCGCGGTCTTCGGCGTCATCGAGCAGCGGCCCGGGGTGACGGTAGCCGAGGTGGCGTCCGTGACCGGGATCGCAAAGCCGCTGATCTACAACACCACGCGTGCTGGCGTCGAGCACGGCGAGCTCGAGCGCGTCGCCTTGCCCAGCGGCCGCCAGGCGTTCAAGATCGCGCAGGCCGCGCCGGCGAGCGAGCCCGGCCCGTCACCGAAGTAGGGCGTTCTCCCGTCCCTCCAGCGTCGGGCGAAACTCGGCCGATGACGGCAACAGAGGAGGGGTGAGTCAACCGCGGCCGGCGTCAGCCACGCTAGACGTGCGATCAGATGTGCGCCGCCGAAGTGACTACCTGCCGCCTGTAAGGCACACCGCAAAGAGCTGCTTGGCGACCGACGCGGAGCGTCAGCCACGCCGTCGGAGGCGCTGGCGCTCCTGACGCCGGCCCGCGTTCTACGTCGACGCTCGCTTCCGGCTCATGACGAGCGTCTGCGGGATGACCGTCCACACGCCTGCAAATCATCCGGAGCGAGCAGCGTCCCGGCCGCACCGGTAGAGGAGCATCATCGTAGAGGGGAGGAAATCAATGGCCGAGGCCGTGTACGTTTCGACTTCTGGTGTCCCGCACTGCGATGTTGCCGATTTGCAAGCCATCCGGGGCGGAAGGGGATGGGATCCGGGCGACCCGGCCGGAATCAACGATCATTGGCGTGACACGACCAACGCGACGATGAACGCGATCGCCGCGGAGAACCCAAACGCGGTTTTCCACACCGGCGACATGGTGATGGGCTATTGGGGCCGCGACGTTAACAACACCGGCATCTTCGGGCCAGGCAACACCCTCGAACAACGCAGACAAATGGCCTGGAACGCCGCCAACTGCTACTACGGGGACACCAAACGGTTTTGGGCCAACGCTGGTATTCCCTCATCGCGAATCCATTACGCGCCCGGCGACCACGAGATGGGCGGGGTCGACACCGACGGACACGTGCCGACCACCAAGTTCGCCTACCAGGCGCACGCCAAGCATTACGACGCGTGGGTGCGGAACTTCACCGGCTCTGGCAGAAAATACAGCCGACATCCACCCGGTCAGCACGCGAAGAGCGCCTATGCGGTCACCCTGCCTGGCAACTGCTTGCTGATCTCTCTCGACCCGTTCAACAAGAGAGACACCGGCCTCTACTACATGATCAGTGACCGGCAGCTCGATTGGGCGGTCAACCAAGCGACATCGTTCAAGGCCGGCGGCGGTCAGTGGGTGTTCGTGCAATGCGAGGTCCCCACCAAGGGGCGCAACCGGTACCGCAATTCTTCTCGCACCTATCTACGCAACCGCGACGCGGTGTGGCAGGCCATGATTGACGCCGACATCGACCTGTTCCTGGCCGCTGAGTTCCATGACACCACCGCGCACTCGAACAACCACCGGCGACCGCTGCATATCGTGCACGGCGGCGCTCTGGCCTACAACTACAGCGCCTATTTGGTGATCACGGTGTTTGCCGGCCGGCTTGATCTAGAGGCTAAGGAGGCGTTCAACACCGTCACCGACAGGTCGCTTCGACTGTGGCAGCTCGACGACCGGTGGCGCCCACCACGCAAGCCGAATCCGGCACCGTTTGCCACCTTTGGCACCGCGGTCCTCCACGCCGACGGTGCATTGTCCGATCGCACCGGCCAGCTCAAAGAGGGTCCCGGAAGCGATCCGGCCGAATGAACACCGCGAGGGTGAGCCCCTTTCACCGGAGGCCGCCGAGGAGCGGGCTCGCGGAACCTCACCTCGTCGCCCGGGTCGCGACCGAGCCGGCGATCGAGCTCGTTGCCGGCGCGCGCGATCGCGCTCGATCGCGCGGATGTGGGAGGGCCGGAACCGGTACGCCAGCTGCCTGGCCGACGGCGTCCCGGCGACCGCCCGCAGCGCCGCCCCCGCCCGATCGGCGCGCAGCCGCTCGAGATCGTCAAAACACTCCGCGCCCGCCAGCTGCGCCTTCGCCGATCGCCACCGCAGGACCTCCAGGCGACACTCCGCCGCCGCTGCTTGACCGGCCTCACCCGACCGGCTGCTCGCCATCGATCGGCTCCACCAGCCGCAACCCCCGCACAGCTCGCCCGAGACCGCCACGGGAGACTGGCTCGCGCCTCAGATCTAGATCGGTGGGTAGCGGCGACTGGCGCGTTGCCGACCGCGGCGATGGGGTTGGGCGCGGTACGCCGCTGGAGCGCGGAAAGCCCCGCAAATGCGGGGCTTTCCAGCGGGGAGCTGGCACGCACCGGCACGGCTGTCGCAATGAACCAGATCGGGCCGGTCGAGGAGACTGCAACTGCGCCGCTGCCTTGAGGCACACGCAGTAGCGGGGGCGATGCGGAGCTCGCGCTCGCCGTGGACGAGAAGTATCCGTGCGGCCAGCCACCCTGTCCCGGCGGTTTGCATAGGCAGAGCGTGGGCGCTCTGACCCGCCGCGCCGCGTTCCCTCTCACGGCCTCCGCTTCCGCAATCGCCTGTGGCTGTCGCGTATGTCGGGGTGTCGTCCGGCGGGTTTAAGTCGGGCACGTAGTGGGCACGAAGACGACGAGCGCCGCCTAGCGTTCGCCCTCAAGAACGAGGAAAGCCCCGCGGTTGCGGGGCTTGTGTGGGGACGGGAGCGACGGGGCTCGAACCCGCGACCTCCGGCGTGACAGGCCGGCGCTCTAACCAACTGAGCTACGCCCCCGGGGCGTGGAATTCACCAGTATGGCACGCGAAACGGGCCCCGACCTCCCAGCCGAAACCGGAGCCTCCGACGGGGCCGCAACTCGGCGGCCCGCCGAGGGTTTCCGGGGCGTCAACCGATCAGCCAGGAGGTGGGGCCTCATGTCCCATTATCGCAATCGTCTGTTGGCGGCACCCGTGATCGCGGGGGCGATCACGCTCGCGGCCGCGGGCACGGCCGTCGCGCTGGACATCACCGGCACCGACGGCCCGGACCGCATCATCGGCTCCCGCGGGGTCGACACGATCACCGCGCTCGCCGGCCCCGACCGGGTCTTCGCGCTGGCCGGCGACGACACGGTCAACCTCGGGCTGGGCAGCGACTTCACGCGTGCCGGCGCCGGGAACGACGGCGTCGCCGGCGACGAGGGCGACGACCGGATCTTCAGCGGCCCGGGCAACGACACCGTCGACGCCGGCATCGGCAACGACCGTGTGTTCGCGGGCGACGGCGACGACGCCGTCGACGCCGGCCCGGGCTTCGACCGCGTCCGCGGGAAGGCCGGCAACGACACGATCGGCGGCGGCGAGGGATTCGACGTGCTGCGCGCCGGCCGCGGCCAGGACACCGTCTCGGGCGGCCCCGGGAACGACCGCCTCTTCGCCCAGGCGCACCGCGATCCCGTGACCGACACCGTGAACGGGGACGAGGGCGACGACCGGATCCTGGTTCGCGACCGTCAGAACGACGTCGTGACCTGCGGCCCCGGCATCGACCGCGTGGTCGCCGACGCGACCGACTCGGTGGCCGCCGACTGCGAGGTGGTCAGAGTGCATACCCGCGCTCGCGGGTAAGCCCGGACCATGTACATCGGACTGGGCACCCTACTCATCATCATCATCCTGCTGATCATCTTCGTCTTCTAGATCAGCAGCTGCATGCCTGTGCGGAAGCCTCACCGACCCGGGTGAGGCTGTCCGCACCGGAGGACACCGGGCCGCTCCCATGCCCGCGCGAGGGCGGCTGACGAAGCTTCCGGAACAAACGCTCCCCAGCTTTTCTTCCGGAGGACTTCTCCAAGTGCAATCCCGAAACCTCGCCTCCCGCGCGGCGCGCTGGAGTGCCGGACATCGCAAGACCGCGATCTTCGGCTGGCTCGCCTTCGTCGTGATCTCGGTCTTCCTTGCCGGCGCCGTCGGCCAGAAGACGATCGCCGACGAGGACTACGGCAACGGCGAGTCCAAGGCCGCCGACAAGGCGATCGCCGCCGCCGACTTCCGCGACTCCGCGGAGGAGCAGATCCTCGTCCAGGGCAAGGGCTCCGTCAAGGTCGGCGACGCTGCATTCACGGCCGCCGTCGAGGACACCGTCTCACGGCTCGAGGCCACCAAGGGCGTCGACAAGATCGAGTCCCCGCTCGCGGAGGGCAACGAGGGCCAGCTCTCCAAGGACGGCCGCTCGGCGCTCGTGACGTTCGAGATCCCAGGTGACGACGACGTCGCCGAGGACCGCGTCGACGCGACGCTCGCCGCGACCGCCGCCGCGCAGAAGGCCAACCCGGAGGTGTATGTCGGCCAGTTCGGCGACGCCAGCGCCGACAAGGCCATCTCGAAGGCGTTCGAGGAGGACTTCCAGAAGGCCGAGGTCCTCTCGCTCCCGATCACGCTGATCATCCTCATCGTCGCGTTCGGCGCGCTCGTCGCCGCCGGCGTGCCGCTCCTGCTCGGCATCACGGCCGTGGCGGCCACGATCGGCCTGCTCGCCCCGATCAGCCAGCTGTTCCCGATGGACGAGTCGGTGGGATCGGTGGTGCTGCTCGTCGGCCTCGCGGTCGGCGTCGACTACTCGATGTTCTATCTCCGGCGCAAGATGGAGGAGCGCGACGCCGGGCGCTCCAAGGAGGACGCGCTCGAGTTCGCGGCGGCGACCTCCGGCCAGGCCGTGCTCATCTCCGGACTGACCGTGATGATCGCGATGGCCGGCATGTTCTTCGCCGGCAGCATCGTCTTCCAGTCGTTCGCGGTCGGCACGATCCTCGTCGTCGGCATCGCCGTGCTCGGCTCGCTCACGGTGCTCCCGGCCGTGCTGTCCAAGCTCGGCGACAAGGTCGAGAAGGGCCGCGTGCCGATCATCGGCCGCATGCGCCACCGCAACCACGGCGAGTCGCGCGTGTGGGGCTGGATCCTCGACCGCGTGCTGCGCCGTCCGGTCATCTCGCTCGTGCTCGCGGGCGGGATCCTGGTCGCGCTCTCCATCCCGGCGCTCGGTATGCACACGGCCAACCCCGGCACCTCAGGGCTGCCGCGGGACCTCGAGGTGATGAAGGTCTACGACCGCATCCAGGCCGCGTTCCCCGGCGGCCCGATCCCGGCGATCATCGCGGTCCAGGCCGACGACGTGACCGCGCCCGAGGTCCAGGCCGGCATCGAGGCGATGAGCGACCGCGCGCTCGCGAGCGGTCAGATGTCCGAGCCCGTGACGACGAGCACGAGCCCCGATAAGACCGTCGAGGTCGTGTCGATCCCGATGCACGGCAACGGCACCGACGACACCTCGAACGCCGCGCTGGCGACGCTGCGCGACGACGTCATCCCGTCGACGATCGGCAAGGTCGGCGGCGTGCAGGCCGACGTGACCGGCATGACCGCCGGCTCGAAGGACTTCAACGACTCGATGACGTCGCACCTGCCGATCGTGTTCGGCTTCGTGCTCGGCCTGGCGTTCCTGCTCCTGCTGGTCACGTTCCGCTCGATCGTCGTCCCGCTGAAGGCGATCGTGCTGAACCTGCTGTCGGTGGGCGCGGCCTACGGGATCCTCACGCTCGTCTTCCAGGACGGGCACGGCGAGAGCATCCTCGGGTTCGAGTCCTTCGGCGGGATCACGTCCTGGCTGCCGCTGTTCCTGTTCGTGATCCTGTTCGGCCTCTCGATGGACTACCACGTGTTCATCCTCAGCCGCATCCGCGAGGCGGTCGACCGCGGGATGAGCACCGACGAGGCCGTCGCGTTCGGGATCAAGCAGACGGCGGGCGTCGTGACGAGCGCGGCCGTCGTGATGGTCGCGGTGTTCTCGATCTTCGGCTCGCTGAGCATGGTCGAGTTCAAGATGATGGGCGTCGGCCTCGCCGCCGCCGTCCTGATCGACGCGACGCTCGTGCGCGGCGTCCTGCTCCCCGCCGCCATGAAGCTGCTCGGCGAGTGGAACTGGTACCTGCCCAAGCGGCTGCACTGGCTCCCGAAGATCTCGCACGAGCACGCGCTGCCCGAACCGGCGAAGGCGTAACGACTCCCGGGGCCCGCCGCAAGGCGGGCCCCGGCCGTTTGCGCTTTCCTTCCCGGCATGCGCATCGGCGTCCTCACCGGCGGCGGAGACTGCCCCGGGCTCAACGCGGTGATCCGCGGCATCGTCCGCAAGGGCATCAACCAGCACGGCCACGCGCTCGTCGGCTTCCGCCACGGCTGGGCCGGGGTGCTCAAGAACGAGGCCGTCGAGCTCACCAACGAGAACACCCGCGGCATCCTGCACCGCGGCGGCACGATCCTCGGCTCCTCGCGTACGAACCCGTTCAAGGTCGAGGGAGGGGTCGAGCAGGTGAAGGAGGCCGTCGCGCAGCGCAGGCTCGACGCGCTGATCCCGATCGGCGGCGAGGACACGCTCGGCGTCGCGCGCCGGCTGGTCGACGAGGGGATCCCGGTGGTCGGCGTCCCGAAGACGATCGACAACGACCTCAACGGGACCGACTTCACGTTCGGCTTCCAGACCGCGGTGCAGATCGCCACCGACGCGATCGACCGCCTCCACACCACGGCCGAGTCGCACAACCGCGTGATCATCGTCGAGGTCATGGGTCGCCACGCCGGCTGGATCGCCACCTACTCCGGGCTTGCCGGCGGCGCCGACGTGATCCTCGTGCCCGAGCGGCCGTTCGACGTCGACGAGGTCTGCCGGCTGATCCGGCGCCGCCACTCCAAGGGCGCCACGTTCTCGATCGTGGTGGTCGCCGAGGGCGCGAAGCCGAAGGACGGCGACATCGTCTCCGAGTTCGGCGGCGCCACCGACGCGTTCGGGCACGTGCGGCTCGGCGGCATCGCGGTCGCGCTCGAGAAGGCGATCGAGGATCGCACGGGCTACGAGTCGCGGATGACGATCCTCGGGCACGTCCAGCGCGGCGGCACACCGGTCGCCTACGACCGCGTGCTCGGCACGCGCTTCGGCGTGGCCGCGATCGACGCCGCCAACGAGCGCGACTTCGGCAAGATGGTCGCGCTGCGCGGCACCGAGATCGTGCGCGTGCCGCTCGACGAGGCGCTCGCCGAGCCGAAGCTGCTCGACCCGGCGCTGTACGCGACCGCCGAGGTGTTCTTCGGCTAGGCGTGGAGCGACTTCCACGCGCGACGCGTTGCGCTGACGGCCGCGCCAGAGTGCAATGACCGGCGGCCCACGGGGGAAGTGGGGCGTCCGTGCTCGTGTCGTGCGCGCGGATGGTCGTGCCGCTCGGCAGGAAGGCCAGGCTGGCGCTGAAGAAGCGCTGAGCGAAGCAGGTCGGGGCCCCGCCGCCTGGCGGGGCCTCGATCCCGTTGACGAACCTCCACGCGGCAAGGGTTGCCCGAACACCCGGTGTCCGGTGCAATGGACGGCCTCGGGGAAAGGGGGACAGGGCCGGCCCGGGGTTCCGCCGAGCGGGCGGCGGGACCCCACCGCCGCCATAATCCGGCGCCCATGACCGCGCCGTCCGGGCACGATCGCGCGGCGCCCGCGCCGTCCGCGCACGACCTCGGGGCGCTCGCCAAGTACCACGAGTTCACGCGCGAGCACCGCGCGAACCGGCTCGTCTACCGGCTCAGCCACGCGATCCTGGCGCCGCTGCTGATCGCCTACCTGCGGCTGACGCGGACCGGCCGCGAGCACGTCCCGCGCGAGGGGCCGGTGCTGATCGTCGCCAACCACCGCTCGTTCCTGGACCCGTTCCTGATCGGGACCATGCTCCCCGCGGGCCGGGCGCTCAACTTCATGGGCAAGGCCGAGCTGTTCGCGCGCCCGCGCGCGGGCTGGTACGTCTCGCGTTGCGGGTGCTTCCCGGTGCGGCGCGGCGAGTCCGACCCGGCGGCGCTCGAGACCGCCCGCCGGGTGCTGACCGGCGGCGGCGTGCTCGTGATCTTCCCCGAGGGCACGCGGCTCCGGGCCGGTGGCCTCGGCGAGCCCAAGCGCGGCGCCTTCCGGATGGCGATCGAGACGGGCGCGACGGTCGTGCCGGTGTGCGTGCTCGGCGCCGAGAACGTCCGCCGCGCGAAGGTGATCGTCCGCCCCGTCCATTGCCAGGTCCACGCCGCGCCGGCGATCCCGGTGCAGGCCGGCGAGCCGACGCCGGAGAGCGCGAAGGCGCTGATGGACGAGGCGTGGGACGCCGTGAGGACGATGTGGCTCGACCACGGCGGCTCGCAGGAGCCGGGACGGCGCGACCGGCCGCCGCTGCGCGAGCGCATGACCGCGTGGCTGCGTGCGCGATCATGGCCGTCATGGCCTGGATCCCGCCGCTGACCGAACCCGAGGCGCCGGAGGGCTCGCGCTCGCTCGCCGCCGCCCACGCCGCCACCGGCGGTCGCATGACGAATATGAAGTGGACGCTCGCGCACTCGCCGGCCGCGCTCGAGGCGCTGCTGCAGTGGTATCCGCTGCACGACGAGGTGGCGCCGCTGCTCGGCGAGCGCAGGACGCAGCTGTTCTGCCACGCGATCTCGCTGGAGAACGACTGCCTGATCTGCTCGACGTTCTTCCGCCGGCTGCTCGTCGACGGCGGCGAGGATCCGGACGCGCCGGCGCTCGATGAGCTGGACGAGCTGATGATCGACTTCGGGCGCCGGCTCGCGATCGATCCGCATTCGGTCGATGCCGACCTGCGGGCGCGGCTCGACGCGCACTTCAGCCCGTCCGAGATCGTGCTCCTGACCGCGTTCGGCGCGATCATGGTCGCCACCAACGTCGTCAACGACGCGCTCGGCGTGCCGCTGGACGGCTACCTGGAGCCCTACCGGGCGAGCGTCGCATGAGCGAGCGCCCCGTCGCGCTCGTCACCGGCGCCGCCCACGGCCAGGGCCGGGCGGTCAGCCTGGCGCTCGCCGGCACCGGCTACGACATCGTGGCGCTCGACGTCGCGGCGCAGCTCGACTATCCCGGCTACACGCTCGGCACGCCCGAGGAGCTGGCGTCGCTCGAGCGCGAGTGCGGCGCGCTGACCGCGGTCGCGGACGTGCGCGACGACGCTGCGGTGAGCGCCGCCGTCGACGCCGCGATCGAGCGCTTCGGCCGGATCGACCTCCTCTTCAACAACGCTGGCATCTGCGCCTACGGCTTCTCGCACGAGCTGACCGAGGCGGAGTGGGACGCGATGATCGACACGAACCTCAAGGGCCCGTGGATCGTCGGGCGGCGCGTGATCCCGCACATGATCGCCGCCGGGCGCGGCGTGATCATCAACAACTCCTCGATCGCCGGCCTGCGCGGGATGGCGCGGCTGTCGCACTACGCGGCGAGCAAGTGGGGGCTGACCGGGCTCACGAAGTCGTGGGCGCTCGAGCTGGCGCCGTATGGGATCCGCGTGAACTCGATCCACCCGACCGGCGTCGACACGCCGCTCAACGACGGGCTCGCCGAGCTGGAGGGCCTGACGAAGGAGGAGATCGCGGTGCGCTCGGCCGGCAACCTGCTGCCGGTGCCGTGGATCGAGCCGCAGGACGTCGCGGAGGCCGTGCTCTACCTGGCGGGCGACGGCGCGCGCTATGTGACCGGCACGACGCTCGTGATCGACGCGGGCCTGCTCACGAGGTGAGCCGCCCGGCAAGCACGTCCGCGAGGTCGAACGGCGTCGGCTGCTCGAGCTGGGCGTAGCCGCACGACTCCGGCTCGCGGTCGGGACGCCAGCGGACGAACTGCGGCGGATGCCGGAACCGCGCGCCCTCGAGATAGTCGTAGCGGACCTCCACCACGCGCTCCGGCCGCAGCGGGACGAACGACAGGTCCTTCTTCGGGTTCCAGCGGCTCCCGCCCTCCGGCGCCTGACCCATCTCGGCCGCCCAGCTCCACGGGTGGTCGGCGACGTCGACGATCAGCGGCTGGAGCTCGGCGAACAGCTCGCGCCGGCGGGCCATCGGGAACGCTCCGATCACGCCCACCGGCGCCAGCCCGGTCGTGTGGTCCCCCCACTGCGAGCGCGGCGCCGCCTCGTCGATGTAGAGGCCGAGCAGGAGTGACCCGATGGCGTCCTGGTGCGCCTTGTGGACCCGGTAGCCGGCGACCACGCAGTCCGCCGTCCGGACGTGCTTGATCTTCGTCATCACGCGCTTGTCGGGCTGGTAGGTGAGGTCGGCGCGCTTGGCGATCAGACCGTCGAGGCCGGCCCCCTCGAAGCGGTCGAACCAGTCGCGCGCGGTCGCCTCGTCGCGCGTGATCGGCGTGAGGTGGACGGGCGGCGCGGCACGTTCGAGAGCCTGCTCGAGCATCGCGCGGCGGCGCGCGAACGGCTCGCCCGTGAGGTCGTCGTCGCCGAGCGCGAGCAGATCGAACGCGATGAAGCTCGCCGGAGTCCGCTCGGCGAGGAGCGTGACGCGGCTGGCGGCGGGATGGATGCGCTGCTGGAGCGCCCAGAAGTCGAGTCCGCCCCCGCCCGCGATGACGATCTCGCCATCGATGACGGCACGCCGCGGCAGGTTTTGCTTGACGGCCTCGACCACCTCGGGGAAGTACCGCGTCATCGGCCGCTCCTTGCGGCTGCCGATCTCGACCTCGTCGCCGTCGCGGAACACGATCGAGCGGAAGCCGTCCCACTTGGGCTCGTAGAACTCGCCCGGCGGGATCGCTGCCACGGCCTTCGCCAGCATCGGCGCGACGGGTGGCATCACGGGGAGCTTCATCGCCTCAATCTGTCACAGCCGCTCGCGCTGGACCGAGGGACGAGGCGATGAGGCGCGCCGCGAGCCTTCTCGTGTTCGTCGCCCTGGCCGGGTGCGGGGGATCCGCGTCCGAGCCGCGCGACGAGCGCGCCGCAGCGCCCGTGCCGCGCGTGGAGCTGACGGCCGAGGAACGCGAGGCCTGGGCGCCCGGGCCGGCCGGGCGTAAGGCCGTCCCCGTTCTCGTCTACGACCGCGTGGCGCCGGACGACTTCGCGAGGCAGATGATGCTGCTCGACCACGCGAGCTACCAGACGATCTCGCTCGAGCAGTTCGTGCGGTTCGTGAAGCGGGAGCCGGTTGAGCTGCCGCCCCGGCCGCTCCTGCTGACCTTCGCCGACGCGCGCCTCGACTCCTGGGCCAGAAGCGACGCGATCCTCGAGCGGCTCGGTTTCACCGCCGTGCTGTTCGCCGAGGTCGGGCCAATCGAGAAGAACCGCCCCGAGGTCCTGACCTGGGAGGAGCTCGACGCGGCCCAGCGCAGCGGCCGCTGGGAGGTGCAGCTCCAGTCGGGGACGGGCGACCGGCTGATCCGGTTCGGCCCCGGGCCCGACGACGTCGGCCCGTTCTATGCGTACCGCGGGTCCGAGGAGGTGCTCGGCGGCTGGCGCGAGCGGGTGTTCTCGGACATCACGTACGGCGAGCAGCAGCTCGCCCACAACGTCCGCGGCTACCGTCCGCTCGCCTTCGCGCCGCCCTACGGCAACTACGGTCAGGTGGCGACAAACGACCGCCACATCCCGCGCGAGTTCCTCGCCAGAGCGCTCCTGAGCTTCGACGTCGTGTTCGCGCGGGACCGCAGCGGCTTCGCGACGCCGGGCGCGACCAATCCGCTCGGTCGCATCGAGGTCACGCCCGACGTTAGCGATGAGGAGCTACGGGCCTTGCTCGCTATGGAATGAACCGCGTGTCGGTCAGCGAGTCCACCTGCGCCGCGGTGATGCGACATGTCCATACCTCCCGTGAGTAGGACGCTTTCAGTCGCAAGGACGCCCTGCGGGCGCCGGACGTTCCGGGGTCAGAGCGGCCGGATGCCCTGGGCGGGCCGGAACCGGTCGGCGGGGTCGATCGCGGTCTTGATCTGCCTGAGCCGGTCGAGGTTGCGGCCGTAGTACGCGCGCAGGGCGCCGTCGAGATCCGGATCGGAGTAGTTCTGGTACGCCTGCCCGTTGCCGTAGGGGGCGATCCGGCGGCGCGCGCGGCGGACGCGGCCGCGGGCGGTCGGGATCGACGCGTACGAGAGGATCTGCACGCTGAAGCG
>JBKOYW010000432.1:0-5349 GCA_046744275.1 Actinomycetota bacterium | reverse complement strand
GATCGACGCCTTGGCGAATCCGACGAGCCGGCCGAAGCTGCGCGGCGGCGCCGCCTCCCACGACGCGCGATAGGCGGCGGCCGCGCGCCGGAGCGGCTCGTGCGCGCCCTCGCCGGCGAGCAGCGCGCGGTACGCGTCGCCGTCGGCGGCGATCGCCACGCGCAAGGCGTCCTCGTGGAGCGCCGTCACGAGGCCGATCGTACGCCTTCCCGTGGGCCACGCGACGGCGCGCGTCGTGGGCCCGCGTCGTCCCCGAGCAGCCGCCGCAGCCGCTGCGCGTTCCTCACCGCGAAGCCCTCCCAGTCGTTGTTGAAGTACGCGTACACGTCACCCGCCTCCGCCAGCTCCTCCACCCGCGGCGCAAGCTCGCGCAGCTCGCTGTCGCTGTAGTTGCCGCGCCGCCCGCGCGCGCCGTAGTGGAAACGCACGAACGACCAGTCGGTCGTGGTCACCCACGGCTGCCACGGGCGCTCCGGATGGTCGCCGACGGCGAGCGCGACCCCGTGCCAGCGCAGCAGGTCGAGCACCTCGTCGGTGAACCAGCTCTCGTGGCGGAACTCGAAGCAGTGCATGCCGCGCGGCAGCAGATCGAGTGCTCCCGCCAGGCGAGGGATGTCGCGCTCGAAGCGCTCGGGGAGCTGCCACAGCACCGGCCCCAGCTTCGGCGACTCCGCGAGCGGCGCGATCCCGTCGTAGAAGCGACCGATCCCCTGCTCGATGTCGACCAGCCGCTTCATGTGCGTCAGGTACTGGCTCGCCTTGACCGCGAACACGAAGTCCGGCGGCGTGGCCTCGACCCACGCGGCGACGGCCTTCGGCTTGGCCAGCCGGTAGAAGGTCGAGTTGACCTCGACGGTGTCGAACAGCGTCGCGTAGTGCTCTAGCCAGCGGCGCTGCGGCAGGCCCTTCGGGTACACGCGCTCGCGCCAGTCGGCGTACTGCCAACCGGAGCAGCCGACGCGGATGCGGCCCATCCCAGCAGAATGCCCGGCGATGGCGAGCGTATTCGTGACTCGGGCGCTGCCGTTCCCGGCGCTCGAGCGCCTGCGGGACGCGCACGACGTCGACGAGTGGCGGGGAGAGCTGCCGCCCTCGCCGGAGGAGCTTCGCGCGCACACGCGCGAGGCCGAGGGCCTGCTGACGCTGATCACCGATCGCGTCGACGTCGAGCTGCTCGACGGCTCGCCGCGGCTGAAGGCGATCGCGAACATGGGCGTGGGGACCGACAACATCGATATCGCGGCGGCGAAGGAGCGCGGCATCCCGGTCGGCAACACGCCGGACGTGCTCACCGACGCGACCGCCGACCTCGCGTTCGCGCTGCTGCTCGCGCTTGCGCGGAAGATCGTGCCGGGCGCCGAGAAGGTCCGCGCGGGCGAGTGGAGGACGTGGGAGCCGGCGGCCGACCTCGGCGCCGACCTCGCGGGCGCGGTCCTGGGCATCGTCGGCTGGGGGCGGATCGGGCAGGCGGTGGCGCGCCGCGCCGACGGCTTCGGCATGGAGATCGTCCACAGCTCGCGCTCGTCAGGCGTGCCGCTGGAGGAGCTGCTCGCGCGGGCCGACTTCGTCTCACTGCACACCCCGCTGACCCCCGACACACGTCATCTCATCGACGCGGATGCGCTCGCGCGCATGAAGCCCACGGCGCTGCTGATCAACACGGCGCGCGGCGGCGTGGTGGATCAGGACGCGCTGCGGACGGCGCTGCACGACGGCACGGTCGCCGGCGCCGCGCTCGACGTCACCGACCCCGAGCCGCTGCCGGCCGACCATCCGCTGCTCGACGCGCCGAACCTGCTCGTCGTGCCGCACGTCGGCTCCGCCACCGTGCGCACGCGTGCAAGGATGGCCGAGATGGCGGTGGAGAACCTGCTGGCCGCGCTCGACGGCCGCCCGATGCCCCACCAGGTCGCGTGACGCGCGTCGCGGTCGTCGACATCGGCACCAACTCGACGCGCCTGCTCGTCGCGGAGGTCGACGGCAGCGACCTGACCGAGCTCCAGCGCGACTCGGTCGTCACCCGGCTCGGCGAGGGCGTCGACGCCACCGGACGGCTCGGCGACGAGCCGATGGCGCGGGTCTTCGCGGTGCTCGACCGTTACGGAGAGGCGATCGAGCGCCACGGCGCCACGATCCGCACCGCGGTCATGACCTCGGCGGTCCGCGACGCCGCCAACGGCGCGGAGTTCGCGACCGCGGTGCGCGACCGCTACGGGCTCGACGCGCTCACGCTGTCGGGCGACGAGGAGGCGCGGCTGACGTCGCTCGGCGCAACCGCGGCGCGCGGCGGCGGCGAGCCGCTGGTGGTCATCGACATCGGCGGCGGCTCCACCGAGCTGGTCGTCGGCACGCCGGGAACGGTCGAGTTCCACACGTCGACCCAGGTCGGCGTCGTCCGCCACAGCGAGCGCCACCTGCACAGCGACCCGCCGACTGCCACGGAGCTGGAAGCGCTGGCCGGCGACGCACGCGCCGCGATCGACGCCGCCGTGCCCGAGGAAGTGCGGCGCAGGCCGTCCGGCGGGGTCGGCGTCGGCGGGACCGCGACGCAGCTCGCGTCGATCGACCTCGGGCTGGCCGAGCACGACCGCGATCGCGTGGAGGGCCACGCGATGACCCGAGAGCGGCTAGAGGAGCTGCGCGACAGGCTGGCGGCGCTCCCGCTCGCGGAACGCCGCGAGGTGCGCGGGCTCGACCCGGCGCGCGCGCCGACGATCGTCGCCGGCGTGGTCATCCTGCTGGAGGCGACCGGCGCGTTCGGGCTCGACGGTGTCGAGGTCTCCGAGCGCGACATCCTGTGGGGCGTCGCGCTCGACAGCCCGAAATGACGTGACGCCGCCCGCTGGGGCCCAAATACACGTGAAGCCGCCCGCGGCGGGGCCCTAAATCGACGTGAAGCCGCCCGCTGGGGCCCAAATCCACGTGAAGCCGCCCGCGGCGGGGACCCAAATAAACGTGAAGCCGCCCGCGGCGGGGGCGGGCGGCTTCAAGTTGGCCCCGTCAGGACGGGCAGGGGTACGTGCCTTAAGGGGCCTATTTGGGTGGCCCGGACGGCGGGAGGCGCCGATGATGCGGCATCGCCCGGACCTATGGCGTCGTTGGGACGGCGGCGGGAGGCACGACCGCCCTTTCCGACGCGTTGAAGTATCGCGTGCCGTTTCGAGCGGCGGCAATCGAACAAGCGTCCAGGGATTTACGCGCCAATTCAAGCTTGGCGCGCGGCCGCGACGCCGGGAGCGGCTTATGCGCTTTAGGCGATCAAGCGAGGTTGGCCGACCGCGGATAGGCCACAGACGGGTCCGTCAGCACGTTGATCAGCGTCGGCCCGGTCGCCTCGAACGCCCGTTCCAGCGCCGGCCGCAGCTCACCCGGCGACCGCACGAGCTCGCCGTGGCCGCCGAGCGCCTCGACGAGCTGGTCGTATCGCGTCTCCGGGCGCAGCTCGGCAGCCACCGAGTAGCCGTAGAGGAACTCCATCGGGTGCTTCTCGAGCGCCCAGATCCCGTTGTTGCCCATCACGCCGACGACGCTGACGCCGTGGCGGGCGAGCGTGTCGAACTCCATGCCGGAGAAGCCGAAGGCGCCGTCGCCGAGCAGGAGCACGACCTGGCGGTCGGGATGGGCGAGCTTGGCCGCCAGCGCGTAGCCGGGTCCGCTGCCGAGGCAGCCGAAGGGGCCGGGGTCGAGCCAGCAGCCCGGCTCGTACGACGCCACCATCCGCCCTGCGTAGGACACGAAGTCGCCGCCGTCGCCGACCACGATCGCGTCCCGGTCGAGCACCTGCGCGAGCTCGCCGTAGACGCGCATCGGGTGCAGCGGCGCGCGGTCGTCGGTGAGCTGCTCGCGCTCGGCCTCGCGCTTCGCCGCCTCGACGCCTCGCAGGTGCTCGAGCCAGGCCGTCGTGTCGTTCCCGCCCGCGCCGGCCAGCGCGGCGAGCGTCTCTGCGATGTCGCCGTAGCACTCGGCCGCCACCTCGCGCGGGTGGTCGCGCTCGGGCTCGGCGAGGTCGATCGCCACGATCTCGGTCTCCTCCCCGAACGCGCCGCCGAAGCCGAGCCGGAAGTCCATCGGGACCCCGATCACGAGCGCCAGGTCGGCGCCCTTCAGGCCCGCGCTCCGCGCGCGCGAGAAGAAGTTGGGGTGGTCGGCCGGCAGGCAGCCGCGCGCCAGGCCGTTGAGGAACACCGGCACGCCGGCGGCCTCCGCCAGCTCGCGCAGCGCGTGCTCGCCGCGGCCCCAGTAGAGGTTGGTCCCGGCCATGATCACCGGGCGATCGGCGTCGCGCAGCAGCGCTACCGCGCGGTCGACCGCGTCGGCGTCCGCCCGCGGGCGCCCCGCGGGGCGCGGCTCGGGCGGCTCCGGCTCCTCGGCCTCCATGAACACGACGTCGAGCGGGAAGTCCAGGAACGCGGGGCCGGGATGGTCGCGCTGCATGACCGACCACGCGTCGTCGATCAGCCCCGGGATCTCGGCCGTCGCCCCCGCGGTCGCCGCGAGCTTGACGAGCGGGCGCACGAACGGCACGTGGTCGATCTCCTGCAACGACCCCTGGCCCCAGCGCATGGCCGGCGCGCGGCCGCCGAGCACCAGCACGGGCGAGTGGTTCTGCTGCGAGGAGGCGATCGCGCTCATGCCGTTCGTGACGCCGGGGCCGGCGGTGAGCGCCGCCACGCCAGGTTCGCGGGTCACCTTCGCCCAGCCCTCGGCGGCGAAGGTGGCGCTCGCCTCGTGGCGTACGTCGACGATGTCGATGCCCTCGGCTCGGCAGCCGTCGTAGATCGAGAACAGGTGGCCGCCCGAGAGCGTGAACAGCTTGCTCACGCCGTAGGCCTTCAGGCGGCGCGCCACCAGGCGGCCGCCGTGGAGCGTCGTCGCCTCAACGGTCATGGCGCGGCAATCTACCCCCCGGCCGGGGGGTTGGACGCCGGTGACCCGTGAGCTGCCGCACACCCGCGGCTAAGGTCGCTCACATGGAGAAGGACATCCGGATCGACGACGCCGATCTCGAGCTGCTGCTCGCGGAGGCCGATCGCGAGGAGCCGTTCCTCGTCGCGCGGCGCCCGCCCGAGGCGGTCAAGGAACCGCGCGAGGAGCTCGACGAGCAGATCCTCGCCGGCCTCGTAACCCCGTACTGACCCGGGGCGCCACGGACGCCGTACTGAGCCGCTCGGCTCAGCGCTGGCAGGCCGCGGCGGCGTTCAGCCGCGCGGTGGCGGCCGCTTCGGCCACCTGACTCTCACCCCAGTACAGCGCCCGCCCGACCCGCAGGGCCGGGAGCCGGTCGGCGCCGACGGCGAGCAGCCGGCGGCTCGCTGCCTCTATCGCCCCGTCGCGCCCGCGGTCTCCGGC
>JBKOYW010000468.1:0-2452 GCA_046744275.1 Actinomycetota bacterium | reverse complement strand
GTCCCGTGGCGGGCGCGGGCGGCGGCGGTCTGAGGCGGCATCTAGGGCTCCTCCCTGAGCTTGCGGGCGGCCCGCAGGCGGGCCGACTTCGAGCGCGGGTTGTCCGCGACCTCGCCCGGCGTCGGCGCGACCGAGCGCCGGAAGACCGGCTCGGCCTCGGGCGTGCGGCCGCATGCGCAGACGGGCAGGTCGGGCGGGCAGATGCACCCGCGCGCCTTTTCGGCGAGGAACCGCTTCACGCGCCGGTCCTCGAGCGAGTGGAACGAGATCGCGGCCAGGCGGCCGCCGACGGCGAGCACGTCCCACGCCAGCGGCAGCGCGGCGTCGAGCTGGGCGAGCTCCTCGTTGACGGCGATCCGGATCGCCTGGTAGCTCCGCTTGGCCGGGTGGCCGCCGGCGAAGCGGGCGGGAGCCGGGATCGCCGCGGTGATCGCGTCGACGAGCTCGAAGGTCGTGTGCAGCGGGCGGCGGCGCACGATCTGGCCGGCGATCCGCTCGGCGTAGCGCTCCTCGCCGTACTCGCGCAGCATGCGCGCGAGGCGGCGGCGGTCCCACGTGTTGACGAGCTCGGCCGCGGTGAGCGCCTGCTCCGGGTCCATGCGCATGTCGAGCGGCGCGTCGTAGGCGTACGAGAACCCGCGCTCGCGGGTGTCGACCTGCATCGAGGACATGCCGAGGTCGAGGTAGACGACGTCGGCCTTCACGCCCTCCTCCGACAGCGCGCGCAGGCCGTGCTCGAAGTCCGCGCGGATGAAGCGCGTGGCGCACGACACCTCGGCGGCCAGCTCGGCGAACGCCTTCTCGGCCAGCGGGTCGCGGTCGATCGCGATCAGCGTGCCGGACGGGCCGAGACGATCGGCGACGAGGCGCGCGTGTCCAGCGGCGCCGAGCGTGCAGTCGATCGCGATCTGCCCGGGTCGGGGGTCGAGCGCCTCGATGAGCTCGCCCGCCAGGACCGGGACGTGGGTGCGTGGCATGTCAAGCAGGATGGCCAAGAGATGCGGTGAGGTCAGGCGCCCGTTGGGACAGGTCGCGGTCGTAGGCCTCCCACGCCGAGCGGTCCCAGAGCTCGAGGCAGTCGCCGGCGCCGGTGATGACGACCTCGCGGTCGATCCGCGCGTGCTCGAGATGGCGTGGGGTCAGCATCACGCGGCCGGCCGAATCCAGCTCCGTGTCCGTCGCGTTGCCGTACAGCATCCGCTTGAGCTCGCGGGCCTGGGGCGAGAACGGGTTCAGCCCGGAGAGCGCGGCCTCGGTCAGGCTCGTGTACGTCGCCTCCGGATACAGCGAGATGCAGGGGTCTACGCCCCGTACGAGAAACACCTTGCCGGCCAGCGCGGCCCGGAACCTGGCCGGGACCGTCAGCCGGTTCTTGGCGTCGAGCGAGTGTTCGAAGGTGCCGTGGAAGGCCAAGGCTCATGTTCCGACTCGGGGCGAAGGGTTCAGTCGATCCGGGGTGGCGGAGTGGGAGGAGCCCCGCCACCCCGGACCGGCTTCGCGAGTGCAACGTACCCCACACCGTCCCACTCTGCAACACAAATATCGTCTATTGTCCCACCGAGCTTGAATCCGGTCACATCGCGGACATTGAAATTGGGCGTTTGCAGGGAATTCCCTGGTGGGCCGGGTTCGGCACCGGAGCCCGATGACCCTGCACGTCCGGTTGCATCCGCGCCGTTTGCATTGCGAGTTGCGGGCCGCCAGGCCCCTCCCTAGCCTTCGTGGGGCCTTGTGGGGCTTCGTGATCCGTGCCGCCGCGCTCATCGCGGTCTCGCTCCTGATCGGCTGTGGCGGCGGCGGGTCAGCCGACGACGGCAGCCCGGCGACGGCCGTCCCGGCCGACGCGCTCTTCTACGCCGAGATGGTCGTGCGACCCGAGGGGTCGCTGCGCGAGGACGCGCTCGACGCCGCCGGCAAGGTCCTGGTCACCGACGACCCCGAGGGCCGGATCCGCGAGCTGATGCGGGAGGCGTTCGAGGACACCGGCGAGGACTTCGACTTCGACCGCGACGTGAAGCCATGGCTCGGCGAGCGCGCCGGGTTCTGGGTCAGGCCAACCGAAGCGAAGGACAACTTCGGCGTGCTGCTGCTGTCGGCGACCGACACCGACACGGCGCAGCAATCGCTCCGAGCGTCGCTGGAGCGCGGCGGCGAGCCGGTGACCGAGCGCTCGAACGGCGACACCGACTACATGGTGAATGCCGAGGAGGTGGCGGCCGGCATCGTCGGCGACTTCGTGGCGATCGGGCGCGAGCCCGAGCTGGTGCGCACCATCGACGCGGCCGAGGGCGACTCGCTCGCCGAGGCCGATGAGTACGCGGACGCGGTCGGCGTGCTCGCGGACGAGCGCCTCGCACACTTCTGGGCCGACACGCCCGGGCTGTTCGAGCTGGCCGCCCGCGACGATCCCGATCTCGACCGGCTCCGCTCGCTCGTGCCGCTCGGCGACCTG
>JBKOYW010000151.1:0-2629 GCA_046744275.1 Actinomycetota bacterium | reverse complement strand
ACGCGGGCGGCATTCCGGCGGGCGGGGGCGAGCCGATCGCGGCCACGTCGCTCCCGCGCAGCCGGCACATGTAGTACCGCGTGTCCGTACCGGGCGGGGTGCCCTTCTCCACGTCCCAGCCGAACACGCCGGCATAGAACGCCGCCGCCGTGTCGGGGTCCTCCTGCCAGGTGTCGACCCAGCAGGGGACGCCGTGCTTGTACCCGTCGCGCTCGGTCATGGTGGCTCCTTCGTAGTTATCACCCGCCCTCGCGGGACGGTGCCGAAAGCGCTCATCCACTGACCTCTGAGCTGCTGCTTTCGCCTTACGCGGGCCTGAACGTGCCGCCATCTCCGCTTGCGCTGCGCTGCGCTTCGCGCGACGAGCGGCATTGCTTCCGAACGTCCGGCCCGACCGCCTTTCTCGCGCACGCCAGGCGTCACTGGAGCTGAAGGTTCGCGGGTGCTCGCTCGCTCGCACGGCACCGCAGCTCCGCATGGGCCTCTGCCGGTGGCGGTGGAGGGCGTCCGTGCAGGACCGTGACGGTCTCCCTTCGCTCGAGCGGCGGTCGAGGTACGGTTCGTGCGCTCTGGGTGCGGACCGCCATCACGATCAACTCGGCTCCTGGCTTGAGCGCTTCGGGCGTGCCTGGGAGGAGCGGGACCCTAACCTGGCCGCCGCTCTGTTCACTGACGATGGCTCCTACCAGGAAACACCTTTTGATGAACCGCTGCGGGGCGCTGAAGAGATCGGAGCGTATTGGTCGGAGCTGCCGAAGGCTCGGGAGGACATCAGGTTCACTTTCGAAATCCTGGCCGTCACCGATCAGTGGGGTATCGCTCACTGGCACGGTGCCTACACGCGCATCGACGGCATGACGCGCCTTGAGCTCGACGGCATTCTGTTGGTCTCGCTCGACGACGACGGGCGCTGTCGAGCGTTCCGAGAGTGGTCGAACCGCCGCCAGCGCGCTGGGCGCTAGCGACCGCCGCTGCCATTCTTGATGCGACTGAGCGGCGCGTCTCGGTCTGCCACCGGCGTTGACCCGCTGCTGCTCTGCGCGATGAGCAGCTCCCCTCCGGGCCTGGTCATTGCGGCAGGGAAGTGTGGACTGGGATCATCGGCTGCCGGCGGGCGTGGACGGTCTCGATGATCTCGGCATTGTCGATGCCTGTAGGTAGACGGACGTGATGCCGAGGTTGCTGTGGCCGAGCTGGCGCTGGATGACGATTAGTGGCACGCCTTCGCGCGCGAGCTCGACGGCATGGGCGTGTCGGAGCTGGTGGGGCGCGAAGCGCCGCCGGACGCCGGCTTCGACGGCGGTCTTGTGCAGGTCTGCTCGTGCGGCGGCGCTTGACCAGTGTCGGCCGCGGGTCGGGCCGTTGATGACGCAGAACAGCGGCCCCGAGCGGCAGCTGGAGCCGCAGCTCGAGCCAGGGCTGGAGCTCGTCCCAGCCCCAGCGATCCATGCCGACTTCCCGGCGCCGGCCGCCCTTGCCGCGTCGGACGAGGAGGGCGCCGCGGCGCTGATCGAGAACGCTCTCGGCGAGGGCGAGTGCTTCCTGGATGCGCAGTCCGGCGCGCCACAGGATGGCAATCAGGCCGCGCAGCCCGGCGGCCGCGGGCGTCGTCGCCGGCGGCGCGGATGACCGCGATGATCTCTTCCACCTTCGGCGGATCAGCCGGATAGCGCACGCCCTTGTTCCGCGGCGATCGACCTGCGTGAAAGCCCGGCATCGTCGCAGGTGATCGACGTCGGCCGGCGCGGTCGAGCAGCAGCTCGGACATGGGACCCTCCTCGGGCTTGTGTAGGAGCCCGAGGATCGGCCGCGAATGCCGGGCGACGACGCCGGATGGCGCGAGCAATGCGCCACCGTCGCTCTGGTGACCGAAGCTGCAGCTCCGTGCCGTCCTGCCGCGCTAGTGCGCGTGCCTCAACGCAGCAGCGCGGCTAGGCGTGGTCCGGCGACATCGAGCGCTGCCCCGATTCGTCCAACGCGCTAGCGACCGGCCCATCCACTCGGGCACCGGGAGGCTGCTGCCTTCGTCGAGGAGCAGCAGTCGCGACCTGCGCTCCTTCGTGAAAGATCTAGGCTCGACTGTCGATCGTGGCATCCGTGGAAGCCCACGGTTGGCCCGCGGTCCTCTTGCAGACCGAGGTCTCAGCCCGCGAATGGGGCCGGCGGGTATGTAGCCCGTTCTCTATGGCCCAGACTGCGCGGCCGGTCGAGTACGCGCTGGCGTGCGTTTGACGCTTGACGTTCTGCCGGGCGTGGCGCGCGCGGCGTGAGCGGACGGCGAGCGCCAACGCGATCGCGAGGACGAGCGCCGCGGCGGCGGCCACGCGGGTGGCCGCTTCGCCCGCGCTCTGAAACGATCCGGAGAACCAGTAGCCGACAAGCGTGAAGGAGGACGCCCAAGCGAACGTCCCCGCCGCGCTGTAGGGCAGGAACCTCCGGAGCGGGAGGCGCGACGCGCCGGCGAGGAACGGGATGATCGCGCGCAGGCTTCCGACGAAGCGTCCGACCAGAACGGCCCGGCCGCCGTAGCGGGCGAAGAGGCGCTTTGCGCGTTGCAGCTGCTCGCCGGAGGCTGGGTTGACCCCGCTCCGATTCCTTACTAGTCTGTGATTTCTGATCGGACCAGGGT
>JBKOYW010000080.1:0-3234 GCA_046744275.1 Actinomycetota bacterium | reverse complement strand
ATCTCGCCGGTCATCGGGTTCGTCGGGTGCTCGGCGTGGAACAGGTGGCCGTGCTCGAGCTCCTGGGCCTCCGGGCATGGGTCGCCGTAGAAGGCGCGGAAGATCATCCGGAACGTGTAGACCGCGGTCAGGAACGACCCGAGGTAGCCGAGCACGCCGAGCACGGTGTGCCAGTCCTCGCGCGCGAACAGCAGCGCGATGATCTCGTCCTTCGAGAAGAAGCCGCTGAACGGCGGGACGCCTGACAGCGCGAGCCCGCCGATCATCAAGCACAGGAACGTGAACGGCATCGCGCGCCGGAAGCCGCTCATCCGGTCGAGATCCTGGATCCCCGCCATCGCCGCGATCACCGAGCCGGCCGCCATGAACAGCAGCGCCTTGAAGAAGGCGTGCGTCATCAGGTGGAACATGCCGGCGGCGTAGGCGGCCGACGAGACGGCCATCACCATGTAGCCGATCTGCGACATCGTCGAGTAGGCGATGACGCGCTTGAGGTCGGTGACCACGAGGCCGATCGACGCCGCGACCAGGAGCGTCAGACAGCCGATGATCGCGCCCACGTCGGCCGCGATCGGCGCCTGCTCGAAGAGCGGGTGCATGCGCGCGATCAGGTACACGCCGGCGGTCACCATGGTCGCCGCGTGGATCAGGGCGGAGACTGGCGTCGGGCCCTCCATGGCGTCCGGGAGCCAGGTGTGGAACGGCACCTGGGCGGACTTGGCGAAGGCGCCGACCAGCAGCAGGATGCAGCCCGCCACGAGATCCGCGTCGTTGGGGGTGAACGCGTTCCCGACCTCCTCGAACGCCCGCACGAAGTCGAGCGTGCCGGTGCCCCGGAAGATGAAGAAGGCGCCGAGCACGAGGCCGACGTCGCCGGCCACGTTGATCACGAACGCCTTGATGCCGGCCGCCGTCGCCGTCGTCCGCCGGTACCAGAACGAGATCAGGAAGTACGAGGCGGCGCCGACGAACGCCCAGCCGATGATCAGCATGAAGAAGTTGGCCGCCTCGACCAGCAGCAGCATGCTGAAGACGAAGAAGTTCAGGTACGCGAAGAACCGCGCGTAGCCGTGGTCGCCGCCCATGTAGGCGACCGACCACAGGTGGATCAGCATCGAGACGCCGGAGACCACCAGCATCATCAGGACGCTCAGCGGGTCGAGCAGGATCGCGACCTGGGCGTCGATGCCGCTGGTGACGGCGTAGTTCCAGCCGACGGCGACGACCTGGCGCTCGTCGAGCTCGTTGAGCGCGCCGATCGAGGCCGCGAACGAGAGCGCGATCGCCAGCGTGCCGATCAGCCCGTGCAGGCGGCCGAGCGCCAGCTTGTACGTGAGCGCGATCAGCACGCAGCCCGCCAGCGGGAACGCGAGGACCAGCCAGCCGTAGGTCTCGAGGCTCACCCGGAGAGCTCCCGGAGCTCGTCGACGTCGATCGGCAGCCGCCGGCGGAACAGCGCGACGATCAAGCCGAGGCCGACCGCCACCTCACACGCCGCCACGACCATCACGATCAGGGCGAACATCTGCCCGTCCATGTTCCCGTGCGCGCGCGAGAACGCGACCAGCGCGAGGTTCGCCGCGTTGAGCATGAGCTCGATGCAGAGCAGGATCACGAGCGGGTTGCGGCGCACGAGCACTCCGCCGGCTCCGATGCTGAAGATCAGCGCGGAGACCACGAGGTACCAGGTCAGTGACACGCGGCTACCTCTGCGGCGGCCCGGCCGCCTCGATCATCGATCCCGGTTGCGCGTGGCCGGCGGTGACCTCGGGCCGGCGCATGACGTCGGCCACCGAGATCTCGCCCGCGTCGCCCAGCCCCGCGCGCCGGCGCGCCAGGATGACGGCGCCGACCGCCGCGATCAGCAGCAGCAGCGAGGCGATCTCGAACGCGACGAGGAACCTGGTGAGGAACAGCGCGCCGACCTCTGCGGGCGTCCCGAACCCGGGCTCGTATGCGGCCCCCTCCGTCTCCAGCGCCGAGAGCCCCGTCCCCACGAGCGCGATCGTGAGCTCGACGAACAGCGCGAGGGCGAACAGGATCGAGGCGAAGCGCAGCGAGGCGCCGGTCGATGCCGTCAGCGGCTCGCCTGAGCCGCCCACGTAGGCGACGACGAAGACGTAGAGCACCATCACCGCGCCGGCGTAGACGACCACCTGCGCGGCGGCGACGAACTCGGCGCGCAGCAGCAGGAACAGCGCCGCCAGGGCGAGCAGATGGCAGACCAGCGAGAGGACGGCGTAGAACGGGTTGCGGAGGGAAACCGTGCCCACCGCGCCGGCGACGGCGCCGATCGCCGCGAAGAAGAACAGGACCTCCGCCATGAACGACGCGGGATGCTACGAGGTCGAGGCCCCAGTACGCTCCGTCGCGCATCGTGACCGCCCGCGGGACGCCCAGTTGAGCGAGATCGTGCACGCCAAGCTGCGCGGCGTGATCGGTGCGATGGCGATGACCGGCGTGCGCGTGTTCGCGGTCCATGCCGGTCTGATCCGCGAGGACCCGCCCTCGCGGCTGGTCCGCAAGCAGAAGAAGGGGCGACAACGCCGCTGGGTCGTCGAGCTCGTGCACTGGGCCATGGGCGGCGTGTTCGGGATCGGGTTCGGGCTCATCGAGCGAGACTGGCCCAAGGGACGCGAGCGCGCCGTGTTCGTGGCCGACCACCTACTGTTCGGCTTCGTCCTGAGCGAGATGCGGTCGCGGCCGCGGGAATGATGGCGCAGCCGTCGCCGGACACGGCGACCTGCGCCGACTGCCTGCGAGAGTTGTTCGACCCTGTCGACCGCCGCCACCGCTACCCGTTCATCGACTGCGTGAGCTGCGGGCCGCGGTTCACGATCATTCGCGGGGCTCCGTACGAGCGCCGCCTGACGACGATGGCCGCCTTCACCATGTGCGCTGCCTGCGAGGCCGAGTACCAAGACCCCGACGACCGCCGCTTCCAGGCCCATACCAACAGCTGCCCGGACTGCGGGCCTCGGCTCTCGCACCCGCTCGGCGAGGCCGTCGCCGCCCTGCGGGACGGGGCGATCGTCGCCGTCAAGGGGGTCGGCGGCTTCCATCTCGCCTGCCTGGCGGGCGACGAGCGGGCGGTCGCCTCCCTGCGTGCGCGAAGGGGCGACGAGCCGTTCGCCGTGATGGTGCGCGACCTGCGCGCCGCGGGCGAGCTGGTGGCGCTCGGACCGGTCGAGGCGGCGCTGCTGCGCGGGCGGGACCGGCCGATCGTGATCGCCG
>JBKOYW010000058.1:0-19086 GCA_046744275.1 Actinomycetota bacterium | reverse complement strand
GACCTACACCCTGATACAATCGTCGGCAGCGTCAGATGTGTATAAGAGACAGGTCGCGGACCTCCCAACCGTGGCAGTACGGGCAGTGGAAGACGGTCCCGCCCCACAGCTCCGCGACCCCCGGAAGGTCCGGCACGGCATAGTCCATGCCCATCGCCAGGAGCACGCACGCCGCATCGAACGTGTCGCCGTCGGCGGTCGACAGCACGAACCGTCCGTCCTCTCGCGAGCCGCTCGCGACGCGCGCCTCGCGCACCTCGACCGACGGGTATGCGGCCAGCTCCGCTCGGCCTCGGGCGTAGAGCTCGCCCGGCGGCAGGCCGTCGTGGCCGAGCAGGCCGCCGATCCCGCTTGCGGGCTGGTTGCTCTGCTCGCCGGCGTCGAGCACGAGCACCCGCCGTCGCGCCCGGCCGAGCACGAGCGCCGCGCTCAGGCCCGACGCGCCGCCGCCGACGACTATGCACTCCCACGAGGTCATGTCCCCATCATGCGCGTACCCGCGCAATCTGGCAAGCTCTATTGCCATATCGGCAATCAGCGACAACGGCGACGACGTCCAGGGGCGCGTCCGTGCACGCCTCCGGACCCTGCGCACCGAGCGCGGGCTGACGCTTGCGGAGGTCGCGACCGCGGCCGGGATGGACGCGTCGACGCTGAGCCGCCTGGAGTCGGGCGCACGGCGGCTCACGCTCGACCACCTGCCGGCGCTCGCCCGCGCGCTCGGCGTCCGCGCCGACGACCTGCTCGCGGCGCCGCGCGCCGAGGACCCGCGCGTGCGCCCGATGGCCCGCAGGTCTGACGGCATGATCGTCTGGCCGCTGAACCGCCACCCCGAGACATCCGGCAGGCACGCCTTCAAGATCCGCCTGCCGGTGCGGCCCGAGTCGACGCTTCGGACGCACGAGGGCCACGAATGGCTGTACGTGCTCAGCGGCCGGGTCCGGCTCCTGCTCGGCGACGGCGACTTCGCGCTCGAGCCCGGCGAGGCCGCGGAGTTCAGCACGTGGACGCCGCACTTTATGACCGCGATCGACGAGCCCGCCGAGATCATCGCGATCTTCGGGCCGCAGGGCGAGCGCGTGCACCTGCTCGAGACAACGGACTGAGCCCACCTTTCCCCAACGTTTCGCCAAGCGATCCCGGAGAGCGTGCACGTCGACGCCCCAGACGCGCGCGAAAGGAGATCGCACGTGCGCACCATCAACCCCGTCGGCCGGCTCGGCCTGCTGACCGCTCTCGCCCTGGTGGGAGCCCTCCTCATAGCCCTCCCGGCATCAGCGGCGGAGCGGCCGGGACGCGCGGCCGCCCCCAAGCCGCCGGCCAAGCAGCTGATCAAGAAGTCGGCCAAGAAGGCGCCGATCGCGCGAGCCGCGAGCTGTTACGCGCCGATGACCGGCGACTGGAAGAACATCACGACGACGAACGCCATGACGCGCGTGGTCGTCGACTTCACGTGCAACGACGTGATCCTGTGCGACCAGTACGGGAACTGCTCAGGCGGCGACTCGTACTACGCGATGCGGCCGTTCGGCAAGTGCTCTCCGACGGACTGCAACTGGGGCCGCCTGCGCGCCTACGACATGGGCGACGGGTGGATCCGCTCGATCTACAACTTCGGCTTCAAGACCAGCCACGTGTGGCTGAAGACGTACAACTACTACGGGCTGACCTATCTCCGCGTGTGGGTCTACAACGACTTCACGCCGGCGGACGGCCGCACGGACTACACGACCGACGAGTGGATGCTGCGCTGAGCAGCAGCGCTCCCTAGCCGCGGGCCTCGGCGCGTTCGATCATGGCGCCGAACGCGTCGAGGACCTCGCGATGGGGCGCCTCGGCCTCCGAGACGCCAGCGAGCAGCTCGATCTCGATGCCCTGGAAGAGGTTGGCGACCAGCGTCGCGAGCGCGCGCGGCCTGACCGGCAGCTCGAGGTCGAGCTCGTCGCCCCACTCCGTGAAGACCGACGTGATCAGCTCGCGCCACCCGGCCATCGCGGAGCGCCATCCGGCCGCCAGCTCCGCGTCGGCCAAGCCCGCCGCCCACAGCTCCCACAGCACGCGGACGTAGCCGGAGCGCACGTCCTCGTCGAGCAGGTCGCACGCGATCCGCCACTTCTCCGCGAGCGGGCCGGGGGAGGCGTAGAGCTCTCGCTGGCGCTCCAGCAGGTGGTCGTTCTCCCGCTGGAGCACCTCGACCAGCAGGCCCTGCTTGCCGCCGAAGTGGTAGTGGACGAGCGAGAGCCGCACGCCGGCGCGCTCGGCCACGGCGCGCGTGCTCGTGCCGCCGTGCCCGTTCTCCACCAGGATCTCGCGCGCCGCGTCGACGATCCGGTCACGCGTCGCCTGCCCGCGGATCGCGCGCCCGTCAGTGGTCGGATCAGCGGGGCTTGACATCGCTGGGAGCGTAGCATACTGTTCGGTCGGTCGAACGACCAACTATCTCCCCAAGGAGTCCCATATGCCGATTGTCAACGTGAAGCTCATTGAAGGCGTCTTCGACGACGGCCAGAAGCGTGAGATGATCGAGAAGCTCACCGACGCGATGGTCGAGATCGAGGGCGAGAACATGCGCGGCGTGACCTGGGTGGTCATCGAGGAGTCCAAGAGCGGCGACTGGGGCCTCGGCGGCCAGCCGCTGACGACCGAAGCCGTC
Organism: Actinomycetota bacterium; assembly: GCA_046744275.1. Taxonomy (GTDB): domain Bacteria; phylum Actinomycetota; class Thermoleophilia; order Solirubrobacterales; family Solirubrobacteraceae; genus DASSUW01. Next base: position 16,433 of record JBKOYW010000058.1, on the reverse strand, counting down.
CACGCGATGGCGGCCGGCGCGCCGGCCTAGCACGTGGCTGTCGCGGACACCATCGCGCCGGCGTCCCGCGCGCTGGCACCCCAGGAAGCCGGCTTCGCCGACGTCGACGGTGTCCGCATCGCCTATGAGGTGTTCGGCGAGGGCGAGGACACGCTGCTGCTGCTCCCGCCCTGGTCGATCATCCACTCGCGCTTCTGGAAGCTGCAGGTCCCGTACCTGGCGCGGCACTTCCGCGTCATCACCTTCGACGCTCGCGGCAACGGACGCTCCGACCGGCCACAGACGGCCGAAGCGTACGGCCCGCGCGTCATCGCGCAGGACGCGCTCGCGGTGCTCGACGCCGCCGGTGCCGAGCACTGCGTGATGGTCGTGCACTGCGGGCCGTCGGCGGCCGGGCTGCTGCTCGCCGACCATCCCGACCGCGTCCGGGGCGCGCTGTTCATCGCGCCCGCGCTGCCGCTCACCCCGCCGCTCCCCGAGCGGACGGGCCATTCGTTCGAGGCCGACCTGCCGTCCTACGAGGGCTGGGCGCGCACCAACCGCCACTCGTGGGCGCGCGACTTCCGCGGCTACGTCGAGTTCTTCTTCGACCGCTGCTACTCCGAGCCCCACTCGACGAAGCAGATCGAGGACGCCGTCGACTGGGCGCTCGAGTCGGACGGCGAGACGCTGGCGCTCACGATCGACGCGCCCGGGCTCGAGAAGGAGACCATCCGCGAGCTGCTCGGGCGCCTGAGCTGCCCGGTGATGGTCGTCCAGGGCGACGACGACAAGCTCATCCCGGCCGACCGCGGCGCCGCCTTCGCGGAGCTCACCGGCGCCGAGCTGGTGACGTTCGAGGGCGCCGGCCACTGCCTCCACGCCCGCCACCCGGTGCGCTTCAACCACCTGGTGCGCGACTTCGCCGAGCGCGTCTATGGCCGTCCGAGGCCGCCGCGGCGCTGGCGCCGCGCGCTGACGCGCCGCAGGCGGGCGCTCTACGTGTCGTCGCCGATCGGGCTCGGCCACGCGTGGCGCGACGTCGCGATCGCCCGCGAGCTGCGCGCGCTGCATCCCGACCTGGAGATCGACTGGCTCGCCCAGGAGCCCGTCACGCACGTGCTCGAGGAGTGCGGCGAGCGCGTCCATCCGGCGAGCGTCCATCTGGCCCGCGAGTCGCGGCACATCGCGGCGGAGGCGGCCGAGCACGAGCTCAACGTCTTCCAGGCGTGGCGGCGGATGGACGAGATCCTGCTCAACAACTTCATGGTCTTCGACGACGTCGTGCGCAGGGAGCCGTACGACCTGTGGATCGGCGACGAGGCGTGGGAGCTCGACTACTACCTGCACGAGAACCCCGAGCTCAAGACCGCGACGTACTGCTTCCTGACCGACTTCGTCGGCTGGCTGCCGCTGCCGGAGGGCGGCGCCGACGAGGCGCGGCTCACCGCCGACTACAACACGGAGATGATCGAGCAGATCGCGCGCTTCCCGCGCGTGCGCGACCGCGCGATCTTCGTCGGCGAGCCGGCCGACATCGTGCCGCACGCGTTCGGCGACGGCCTCCCCGCGATCCGCCCGTGGGTCGAGGAGCACTTCGACTTCTCCGGCTACGTGCTCGCGCCCGCGGCGGGCGAGCCGGCCGACCGCGAGGCGCTGCGCGCCGAGCTCGGCTACGGGCCGGACGAGCGCGTCTGCCTCGTCACGGTGGGCGGCTCGGGCGTCGGCGGCAGCCTGCTGCGGCGTGTGATCGACTCCTTCCCCCAGGCGCGTGCCCGCATCCCCGGGCTACGGATGATCGTGGTCTGCGGCCCGCGCATCGACCCCGCGTCGCAGGCGGCCCCCGATGGCGTCGAGCTCGTGGGCTACGTCCACGACCTCTCGCGCCATCTGGCCGCCTGCGACGTCGCGGTCGCCCAGGGCGGCCTGACGACGTGCATGGAGCTGGCGGCCGCGAAGCGCCCGTTCCTGTACGCGCCGCTGGAGCGGCACTTCGAGCAGCGCCTGCACGTGCGCCACCGGCTCGAGCGCTACGGCGCCGGCCGCGCGATCGACCTCGCGACCGAGGACATCGCGGCGGGCATCGTCGAGGCGCTGCGCGAGCAGCCGCCGGCGGCGGACGTCGAGCGCGACGGCGCCGCGCGCGCCGCGCGGCTGATCGCCGAGCTGCTCTAGGGGACCTCGACCGGCTCGCCGATCGGCAGCCACCGGACGGGAACGTCGGGCGCCGCCGCGAACTCGCGCTCGATCGCATCGCGGCCCTCGCGGAAGTGCGCCCAGCCCTCATAGTGGATCGGGATCACGATGCGCGGGCGGATGAGGCGGCTGAGCTCGACGGCATCCTTGGCGGTCATCGTGTACCGCAGCGGGCCGGTCACCGGGAACTGCACGCCGCCGAGGTGCAGCACCGCCGTGTCGACCTGCAGGCGTGACGCGACCTCGCGCACGCCGTCGTAGAGCACGGTGTCGCCGGAGATCCACAGCACGCGGTCGTCCCAACGCAGCGCGAAGCCGATCACGTCGCCGACCAGGGGGTGGCTCAGCGGCGGTCCGTGCCGGCACGGGGTCGCGGTGACCTCGATCACGGGCCGCTCGCGCGCCTCGAGCCGCGTCGTCTGCCACGGATCCAGGCCGCGAGCGTTCCCGCCGAGCCGCCGCGCCCCGGACGTCGTCGTGACCACGGCGCCCGCCGAAGGCAGCAGCGCGCGCCCGGCGGGGTCGAGGTTGTCGCCGTGGTGGTCGTGCGAGAGCAGGACCGCGTCGATCGGGCCGACGTCGGCAGCCGCGATCGCCGGCCCGGCCACCTTGCGCGACGACGTGCCCCAGCCGAAGGCGTACCTACGGCCGGGGTCGTCGAACGTCGGGTCGGTGAGCAGCCGCCAGCCGCCGACCTCGATCAGCGCCGTCGGCCCGCCGATGTGGGTGATCCTCACACCGCGCTCGACTGCCGCGCCTGGCGCAGCGCCCAGTCCAGCGCGTAGTCGGCGACCTGCTCCCAGCCCGGCCACGACGGCAGCAGATGCGGGCCCTCGAACTCCTTGACCTCGGTGACGACGTTGTCGTTCCAGTGCTTGGCGTTCGACTGCTGGATCGACGGCGGCATCAGGTGGTCGGTGCTGCCGGAGATGAACAGCAGCGGCGCGCGGCCCTCGTTCTTGTAGTCCACCCAGTTGTCGTCCTTGCCGGGGTGGATGTTCGCGAGCGCGCTGCCCCAGAAGATCTCGCCCGAGGCGGGGATGTGGTACCGCTCGTACAGCCGCCGCGCCTCGTCCTCGGGGAACCCGTTGGTGAACGCGTAGTTCCACTGCTCGAACGTGAAGCCGACCGCCCTGTGGCGGTTGGCCGGGTTCTTGAGCACCGGGAACGTCGCCTTGATCTGCGAAAGTGGCACGCGCTTGACGCCCTCGGTGGGGGCCGAGTTGATCGCCACGCCCGCCGCGCCGAAGCCGTGGTCGAGCAGGATCTGCGTGAACACCCCGCCGGCCGAGTGCCCGATCAGGATCGGCGGCTGCTCGAGCTCGCGGACGACCGACTCGAGGTGCTCGATGATCTGCGGGACGGTGACCTTCTCGATCGGCGTCGGGTCCGCGTTGAGCGCCTCGACCTCGACCTCGAAGCCGGGGTAGGCCGGCGCGAGCACGCGGTGACCTGCCTTCTGGTAGTGCGCGATCCAGTCCTCCCACGACCGGGGGGTCACCCAGAAGCCGTGGATGAGGACGATGGTCGGTTCCGAGCTCATGGGGTCCTCCATCGTGTTCGAATTCGTCCTGCCCGCGGACAAATCTACTCGGCGGCGGCGATCGGCAGCTCTGCCGTGAGCGTCGTGCCGGCGCCCTCGGGGCTGTCGAGCCCGAGCTCGCCGCCGAGCGCCTCGACGCGGTCGCGCAGGCCGCGCAGGCCCGAGCCCCGCTGCTGGTCGGCGCCGCCCACGCCGTCGTCGGCGACCTCGACCAGCGCGCGTCCGTCGCTCCGCTGCACGTTCACACGCACGCGCGACGCGCGGGCGTGCTTGGAGGCGTTGGTCAGCGCCTCGGCGACGATGTAGTAGGCGGCCGCCTCGACGCGCGCCGGGAGCCGGCCGTCGAGCGCGACGTCGACGTCGACCGGGATGCTGGCGCGGCCCGCGAGCATCTCCAGCGCCGGAGCGAGGCCGCGGTCGGTGAGGATCGCGGGATGGATGCCGCGCGCCAGCTCCCGCAGCTCCTCGAGCGCGTCGGCGAGCTCCGCCTTCGCCTGCTGGAGCAGGTCGGCGGCCGCCGGGTCGCCGTCGGCGAGCTTGCGCTCGCACATACGCAGGCCGAGCGCGATCGCCACGAGTCGCTGCTGCGCGCCGTCGTGCAGGTTGCGCTCCAGCCGCCGCCGCGCGGCGTCGCCGGCCTCGACGATCCGCGCGCGCGAGGCGGCCAGCTCGCTGCGCGCCTCCGCGTTGGCGAGCGCGAGCGCGACGAGCTCGGCGAAGTCGGCCATGCGCTGTTCCGCTCCCGGCGGGAACGGCGTGTCCTCCACGGTCGAGACCATCACCGCGCCCCATAGGCGGCCGCCGAGCTTGATCGGCGCGCCGACGGATGCACGGAACCCGAGGTCGCGCAGCAGCTCGACGGTCGAGCCGGTCATGCCGTCGTAGCTGTCGGCGCGTTCGGGCCGGCCGCTCTGCAGGATCCGCGCGGCCACCGTCGGGCCGTCGAGCGCCACGTGCGTCCCCACCGGCACGTTGCGCACGTCGCCGGTGCTCCAGCCGCCCATGACGACCGCCCCGCCGTCGGGCTCGAAGCGGATCATGTTCGACGTGTGAGCGCCCAGCAGGCGTGCCACCTCCTGGGTCACGACCGCGAACACGCGCGCCTGGTCGGCCTCGCTGGCCACGATGGTCGCGACCCGGCGCAGCGCGGCCTGCTCCTCGACGAGCGAGCGCAGCGCCAGCTCCGCGCGCTTGCGCTCCGTGACGTCGCGCAGGTAGCCGGTGAACATCGGCGGCCCTGGGATCTCCGGCCGGGTGATCGCGATCTCGACCGGGAACTCGCTGCCGTCGGCTCGCATCGCCGGCAGCTCGACGGGGTGCCCGACCATCCTCGCCTCGCCGGTCGTGACGTAGCGGCGCACGCCCGCCCGATGCGGCTCGCGGAGCTCCGGCGGGATGATGAGCTCGGCGAGTTCGCGTCCGACCATCTCGGCCGCGCTGTAGCCGAAGGTCTGCTCGGTCGCGCGGTTGACCTCCACCACGTGGCCGTCGGCGTCCATCGTGATGATGCAGTCGAACGCGGCGTTCAGGATCGCCGTCTTGCGCGCCTCGCTCTCGCGCAGCCGGTCCTCGGCCCGCCAGCGCTCGACGCACTGCCCGATGCGCTCGCCGAGGCTCGTCATCGTCTCGAGCAGGTGGACATCGGGGTCTCGCCGCTGGACGGCGAGGAACTCCATCGCGCCGATGGCGCCGGAGGCGCCGTGGATCGGGAAGCAGAACGCGGCGCGCAGCCCGGCCTGCAAGGCGGCCGGCGCGCGCGGGAAGTTCGGGTCGGCGGCCAGGTCGACGATCCAGGCCGGCTCGCCGCTCGCCCACACGCGCCCCGGCAGTCCCTCACCCGGGGCGAGCGACGTGTTGCGGCTCGTCTCGGCGAACGGGTCCGGCCCGCGCCAGGTCTCGATGCACCGGAGCGAGCCGTCCTCGTCAGCGGTCCAGACCGCCCCGACGTCCCATCCGAGCGACCCCCCGATGGCGGCCAGCAACCGCGGATAGGCGGAGGCCTCGTCGCAGGCCTCCGCGAGCACGCGCGCCACAGCGTGCTCTGCCGCCAGGAGAACCGCGGCGTTGTGGTGCCCCTCCTCGACCGTCATGTGTGCAAGGGCAACCTTGGCACACGGCCGCGACCGGCGCGAACGCCGGTCGCGGCCGAGAGGGTGCCTACCAGCGCGCACAAGCTCGGCTCCACGCGGTTGAGCGTCGTCGCCGCTGCCTGAGGTGACGCGAGGCGGTACCGTCGGGCCGTGCGCCCGCCGGTACCGCCGTTCACCGAGGAGACCGCCCGCCAGAAGGTCCAGGCCGCGGAGGACGCGTGGAACACCCGCGATCCCGAGCGCGTGGCGGCCGCCTACACGGAGGACTCGCAGTGGCGCAACCGCGACGAGTTCCTCAACGGCCGCGCCGAGATCGTCGACTTCCTGACGCGCAAGTGGGCGCGCGAGCTCGACTACGCGCTCCGCAAGGACCTGTGGGCCTTCACCGACGACCGGATCGCGGTGCGGTTCCAGTACGAGTGCCACGACGCGTCCGGGCAGTGGTGGCGCAGCTACGGCAACGAGCAGTGGGAGTTCGACGCCGAGGGCTACATGCGCCGCCGCGAGGCGAGCATCAACGACGTGCCGATCGACGAGTCCGAGCGCCGCATCCTCGGGCCGCGCCCGGAGTCCGAGCGCGGGGCGTCGATCCCGCTGCGTTAGGCGAGCGGGTCGGCCACCGTGCGGGACCCGAAGCCGTAGTCGCCGAACGGCTCGTCGCGCGCGCGGACGGCGGCCTTGAGATCGGCGGCGGCCTCGCGCGAGAACTCGGTTCCCTCGGGCGTGTGGCGCGCGGCGCCGTCGAGGAGCGTGCCGAGCACCTGGGTGGCGGCCAACCCCTGCTGCTCGACGGCGGCGTTGACGAGCATCTTCATGAACTGCAACTGGTTGGCGGGGATGCGCGCGATCCGGCGGCACAGCGCGAGCGCGGCCTCGTCGAGCTTCTCGGCCGGGTACGCGCCGGAGGCGAAGCCCCACTCGGCGGCCGTCCTGCCATCCATCGGGTCGCCGGTCAGCAGCAGCCGCTTGGCGCGCTCGAGGCCGAGGCGGTGGAACCACATCGCGGTCGTCGGCGAGCCCCAGACGCGCGCGGGCGGGTAGCCGATCAGCGCGTCCTCGGCGCAGACGATGAGGTCCGAGCAGAGCGCGAGGTCGGAGCCGCCGCCGACGCACGCGCCGTGCACCTGCGCGACGACCGGCTTCGGCGATCGCCACAGCGCCATGTAGCTGTTCACGTAGCGGCTCATCGTGCGGTAGTCGGCAGCCGGGTCCCACCGTCCCGCAAGGTCGCCCTCGTGCATCAGCGCCGCCGCCCACTCGAGGTCGTAGCCGGCGCAGAAGGCCCGGCCGGCGCCCTTGAGCCGGATCACCCGGACGGCGTCGTTCGCGAGGGCGTCCGCGAGCGCCGCGTCGAGCGCGTCGATCAGCGTCGGCGTGATCGCGTTGAGCCGCTCGGGGCGGTTGAGCGTGAAGGTGGCGACGGCGCCGTCGGTCTCGACGAGTAGCTCGGCGTCCACGCGCGACATGGTACGGGCGGGTGCGATGATGGCCTCGTGCGAGAGCTCGGTGCGTTCGTCGGCGAGTGGACGCTGGCCATCACCATCCCCGATGCGCCACAGGGGCGCGTGCTGTTCGAGTGGATGCCAGGCGAGCGCTTCCTTATCGAGCGCTGGGACTTCCCCCACCCCGACGCGCCGGACGGCGTCGCGATCATGGGCTATGACGAGGGCAGAGGCGCGCTGCTGCAGCACTACTTCGACTCGCGCGGCGTCGCCCGCGTGTACGAGATGGGCCTCGAGGACGGCGTCTGGACGCTCTCGCGGACCAAGCCGGACTTCTCACCGCTGAAGTTCTGGCAGCGGTTCGCCGGTCGCTTCAGCGCCGACGGGCGCACGATCGAGGGCACCTGGGAGATCTCGCACGACGAGGGCTCCACATGGGAGCACGACTTCCACCTCACGTTCACGAAGGTCGCTTGAGGCGCGCACGGTCATGCCGCCGCGATGATCTCCAGCTCGACCAGCCAGTCCTCCGGGCCCGGTGCCGGCGGACGCTCGGTTCTCCCCGAAGTAGGTCCGCGGCGTGCGAAGACGCGTGGGTCAGGACTCGCGGGCGTCGGGCCAGGGGGTGTCGGACGGCACGCCGTCGCCGCCCTCTGGCTTCGGTCCGCCGACGGCGATCAGCTCGAGCCCGTCGGCGCCCGCTTCGAACGCACGCACGACCTCGGGCGCGATCCGAACGACGTCCCACTTGCGTATGTCGCGCACTTCGTCGTCGAGGCGCACGCGCCCGGAGCCGGCCACGACGACGTAGGCCTCCTCCTGCTCGCGATGGCTGTGCGCGGCGTTGCGCGTGTTCGGCGCGTACCTCCAGAGACTCACGCCCAAGTCTCGGGAGCCGAGGAACTTGCGACTGAAGCGCCCCTCGAGCCCGGCGACCCTGCCTTGGACGGAGTCATCGATCTCGAGCAGGTTCACGATCGCGTAGTCAGGCATGAGCTCACTCAGTTCTCGACGAAGTAGGTACCGCTCGACTGCCCGGACGAGAAGAAGCGCGAGGTGACGGTCTTCTTGCGCGTGAAGAACTCGACGGCGTCGGGGCCGTGGGCGTGGAGGTCGCCGAGGAACGAGTCCTTCCAGCCCGAGAACGGGAAGAACGCGACCGGGGCGGCGACTCCGATGTTGACGCCGATCATCCCGGCCTCGACGTCGTGGCGGTAGCGCCTCACCGCGGCTCCGTTCTCCGTGAAGATCGACGTGCCGTTGCCGAACCGGCTCCGGTTGACGACCTCGATCGCCTCGTCGAGCGTGTCGACGCGGATCACGGACAGGACCGGGCCGAAGATCTCCTCCTGCGCGACCTCCATCTCGGGCCGCACGTCGTCGAGGATCGTCGGGCCGACGTAGGCGCCCTCGACATCCACGGAGCGGCCGTCGACGGCCAGCGTCGCGCCCTCGGACACGCCGCGGTCGATCCATGTGCGGATCCGGTCGCAGGCGGCCTGCGAGACCACCGGGCCGACCTCGGTCGCCTCGTCGAGCCCGTCGCCGATCCGCAGCGCCTCGGTGGCCTCCTTCAGCGGCGCCATGAGCCGGTCGTGCGCCTCGCCGACCGTGACCACCACCGAGCCGGCCATGCAGCGCTGGCCCGCCGCGCCGAACGCGCTGCCGATGATCCCGCCGACCGTGTTGTCGACCACCGCGTCCGGCATCACGACCATATGGTTCTTCGCGCCGCCGAGCGCCTGCACGCGCTTGCCGGTCCGTGCCGCGCCCTCATAGATGATCTTCGCGACCGGCGCCGAGCCGACGAACGAGACGGCGTCGATCCCCGGATGGTCGAGGATCCCCTCGACCACCTCGCGGCCGCCGTTGACCAGGTTGACCACGCCGGGCGGCAGGTCCAGCCCGTCGAGCACCTCGAACGCGATCTGCTGCGTCAGCGGCACCTGCTCCGACGGCTTGAGCACGAACGTGTTCCCGCACGCGATCGCGAACGGCAGGAACCAGAACGGCACCATCGCGGGGAAGTTGAACGGCACGATCGCCGCGCACACGCCGACCGGCTGGCGGATCGTCTCGCAGTCGACGTTGCGCGAGACGTCCTCCAGCACGCGCCCCTGCATCGTCGTCGGCACGGCGCACGCGCACTCGACCATCTCGATCATGCGCGCCACCTCGGCCCGCGCATCGCCGATCGTCTTGCCCATCTCGGTGGTGACCGACCGCGCGAGCTCCTCGCGCCGCTCGACCAGCCCCTCGCGCAGCGCGAACAGCTTCTGCGCCCGCGCGATCACCGACACGGCGCGCCACGCGCGCAGTGCCTCGCGCGCCGCCCGTACCGCGGCATCGAGGTCGTCGGCCGAGGAGAGCGGCACGCGCGCGAGCACCTCGCCGGACGCCGGGTTGGCCACGTCGAGCGCCTCGTCGGAACCCGACGGCGTCCACCGGCCGCCGATGTAGTTGTCGAGCACGCGGGTGGCGGTGGGAGCGGTCATGGGGCCATCGTCCATTCGTGATCGGGGTCGTTCGCCACGGCCCAGGCGCGCACCGGCCCGGCCATGACGTTGAGGTAATAGAGCTCGTAGCCGGGCGGAGCCGAGACCGTGTGGTAGCCGCGCGGGACGAGCACGACATCGCCGTCGCGCACGACCACGGTCTCATCAAGCTCGCCGTCGCCCGTGTAGACGCGCTGGAGCGCGAAGCCCTGCGACGGGCTGATGCGGTGGTAGTACGTCTCCTCGAGGAAGGACTCCTCCGGCATCGCGTCGCGGTCATGCTTGTGCGGCGGGTAGCTCGACCAGTGCCCGGCCGGGGTGAGGACCTCGCACACGAGCAGCGAGTCGGCGGCCTCGTCGCCCATCAGGATCGGCCTGATCGTGCGCTCGTGCGCGCCGTGCCCGCGGGTCTCGACCGAGATCGCGTCGCCGGGCAGGACCCGCGCCTCGGCTCCCTCGTCGGCAGGAGCGCTGCACAGTCCGACCTCGCCGGCGCCCTCGAGCACGTAGCGGGTGCCGGGCGGCAGGTAGACCGCGTCGGGGAGGCCCGACCACGGATCGGGCCGGCCGCCGAGGTCGCGCCAGTCGCCGTAGACCGACCGCACGGACACGGTGCCGGTGATGACCACGATGCACAGCTCGCCGGCGGCGGTGGAACGCTCGATGGGCGCGGAGACCCGCAGGGGCTCGAAGCCCACGTACGACCAGCCGGCCGACTCCGGCGTCACGGCGCCTCGCACGACGAGGCTCATGGGGCCACCACCGACGGGTCGTGCGGAGCCGCCACGTACTGGCGCTGGGCGCGCCGTGCGCGCTCGTACTCCGCGCGCGCCGCGCGCACAGACTCGTCGGTCGTCACGGCGGCCACCGGCACGTCCCACCAGCTGTCGTAGCTCGGCACGCCCTCGTAGCGGTCGACCTCGACGTGCACGACAACGGGCCCGTCCGCCTCGACCGCCTGCGCGAGCGCCTCTCGCACCTCGGCGATCGTTCGCGCCCGCAGCACCCGCGCGCCGAGCGATTCGGCGTTGGCCGCGAGGTCGATCGGCAGCGGCTCCGCCGGGCGATCGTCGGTGGGGACCGAGCCGTTCACGCGCGCGTGGTACAGCGTGCCGAAGCCCGCCGAGCCGACCGAGCGCGACAGCGCGCCGATCGACGCGTAGCCATGGTTCTGCACCAGCACGATCACGAGCTTGATCCCCTCGGCGACCGCGGTCGGCAGCTCTCCCGGCAGCATCAGGTACGAGCCGTCGCCGATCATCACGAACACCTCGCGCTCCGGCGCGGCGAGCTTGACGCCCATCCCGCCGGGGATCTCGTAGCCCATGCACGAATAGCCGTACTCGACGTGGTAGCCCTTCGGGTCGCGCGCCCGCCACAGCTTGTGCAGGTCGCCGGGCATCGAGCCCGCCGCGCACACGACCACGCCCGTCTCGCCGGCGGCGTCGGTGACCGCGCCGATCACCTCCGCCTGAGACGGCAGCGGCTGATGGCCGGCATGCACCAGCCGCTGCACCTCGGCCGCCCAGGCCTCCGCCTCCTCGGCCGCCCGCTGCGACCACGCCGTGTCGACCCGGTGGTCCGCGAGCGCGTCCTGGAGCTCCTCGAGCGCGAGCCGCGCATCGGCCTCGACGGCCAGCGCGCTCTGCTTGGCCGCGTCGAAGCCCGCGACGTTGATGTTGACGAAGCGCACGCCGGGGTCCTGGAACGCCGACTTCGAGGCCGTCGTGAAGTCGCTCCAGCGCGTGCCGACGCCGATCACCAGATCGGCCTCGCGCGCCAGCCGGTTCGCCGCCGACGTCCCCGTCGCGCCGATCGCGCCGAGCGAGGAACGATGGTCGGACCGCAGCGCGCCGCGGCCCGCCTGCGTCTCGCCCACGGGGATGCCGGTTGCGTCCGCGAGCGCGGCCAGCGCGTCGGTCGCCTCGCTGTAGATCACGCCGCCGCCCGCCACGATCAGCGGCCGCTTCGCCTCGCGCACGAGATCCGCCGCCCGCGACAGCGCCTCGCGCGCCGGCGGCTTGCGGTAGACGGTCCACACGCGCGGCGCGAGGAACGCGTCCGGCACCTCGACCGCCTCGGTCTGCACGTCCTCCGGCAGCGCGAGCGTGACCGCGCCCGTCTCGGCCGGGTCGGTCAGCACGCGCATCGCCTCCAGCGCCGCGCTCACGAGCTGCTCCGGCCGGTCCACGCGGTCGAAGAAGCGCGACACCGGCTTGAAGCAGTCGTTGACCGACAGCGTGGCGTCGTGCGGCGCCTCGAGCTGCTGGAGCACCGGATGCGGCGCGCGCGTCGCGAACGTGTCGCTCGGCAGGAGCAGGACCGGCAGGCGGTTGATGGTGGCCAGCGCCGCGCCGGTGACCATGTTGGTCGCGCCCGGGCCGACCGACGTCGTGCACGCGTAGGCGCCGAGCCGGTTGCGCTGGCGCGCATAGCCGGACGCGAGATGCACCATCGCCTGCTCGTTGCGCGCCTGGTGGAAGGGGAGCAGGTCCTGGTGCTGCTGGAGCGCCTGCCCGAGCCCGGCGAGGTTGCCGTGGCCGAAGATGCCGAAGCAGCCGGCGAAGAAGCGCCGGCGCTCGCCGTCGCGCTCGATCTCCTGCACGGCGAGGAAGCGCACCAGCGCCTGCGCGACGGTAAGCCTCATGTCCGCACCTCCTGCGGCTCGATGTCCTCCAGTGTCGGCATCGCGTCTGCGCACGCGAGCTGACCGGCGACGAACGCGCCCGCCGTGTTGGCGAGGCGGATCGTGCGCTCGAGCGGCCACTCGGCGAGCAGCCCGTGGACCAGCGCCCCGCCGAACGCGTCGCCGGCCCCGAGGCCGCACACGACGTCGACCGGCACCGGCGGGACCTCGACCAGCTCGTCGCGCGTGCGCGCGAGCACGCCCTCGGGGCCGCGCTTGACGATCGCGATCTCGACGCCGAGGTCGAGCAGATGGGCCGACGCCGCGTACGGGTCGCGCGTGCGAACGGCGACCGCCACCTCGTCGCGGTTGCCGACCGCCACGGTCGCGTGCTTGAGCGCCGCGCGCGCCCAATGTCCCGCCTCGGACTCGTCCGACCAGAACATCGGGCGGTGGTCGAGGTCGTGGATCGTGATCCCGCCCTCGCGCGCGACCAGCGCCGCCAGCGTGGCGGTGCGGCTCGGCTCCGCCGACAACCCGGTTCCGGTCGTCCAGAACACGCGAGCGGCGCGGATCGCGTCGAGGTCCAGCTCGTCCTCGGTGATCGTCATGTCCGGCGCCTGCGGCTCGCGGTAGAAGAGCAGCGGGAAGTGGTCGGGCGGGTGGATCTCGCAGAACACGACCGGCGTGCGCAGCGTCGGGTGCGTGCCGACGAACCGGTCGTCGACCCCGAACTCGCGCAGCGCGCCGCGGATGTACGGCCCGAACGGGTCGTCGCCGACCTTCGTGATCACCGCGGAGCGGCGGCCCAGCCGCGCCGCCGCGACCGCCACGTTGGTCGCGCTGCCGCCGAGCGACTTCGCGAACGTCTGCACCTCGGCCAGCGAGACGCCGATCTGCTCGGGGTAGAGGTCGACGCCGACCCGGCCCATCGTGATCAGGTCGTGCACGTCAGGCTCCTCTCCAGCCGGCGCAGCTGCTCGTCGAGATCGGGCAGCTCGACGCCCAGGGTGGCGGCGGTCGCGGTGGCATCGAGCCGCGTGTCGTAGGGGACCGGCCACGGCTGCTCCGGGGCTGGGCCGAACTCGAGGAGGTCGGCGTCGAGCCCGAACGCGTCGACCGAGCGCAGCGCGAGCGTCCGGCGGTCGACCGACTCGCCGCCGCAGCAGTGGAAGATCCCGGTGTGCCCGCCCGCGGCGATCCGCGCGATCAGCTCGGCGGCGTCGGATGCAAGCGTCGGCGTCGCGATGGAGTTGATGTGCGGTCCCTCCCAGACGGTGAACCGCTCACCCGCCCGCAGCGCCCGCACGATCGCGGCGACGAAGTAGCCGAAGCCGGCGTCCTGGCTGCGCGGCGCTGTGGACGCGCCCTGGACCGCGGAGATCCGCGCAACCGCGCCGCGCGGGCCGACGACCATCTCGCTCGCGGCCTTCAGCATCCCGTACAGGTTGATCGGGTTCGGCGGCGTGGCCTCGGTCGCAACGCCCGTCCCGTCGAAGACCCAGTCCGTCGAGACGAGGATCACCAGCGCGTCGCCGGCCGCGTCGACGATGTTGCGCGTGGCGCTCACGTAGGCGGCCCAGCCGTCGCGCGAGAGCCGGTCGAAGTCGTTGAGAATCGCCGCGTGGACGATCACATCCGGCTGGTGGTCCGCGACGCTGCGGCGCACGGCAGCGGCGTCGGTGACGTCGACCTCGTCGTGCGACGGGGCGAGCACGTCGTCGAACGCCTCGACCAGGTGGCTGCCGACGAAGCCCGAGCCGCCGCTGATCCAGGCCCTCATTTCTCGATCTCCACCGGCCGGCCCTCCTTCAGCGACTGCCAGGCGGCGAGCCCGATCACGAGCGGCGCGCGTGCGTCGGCCCCTGTCACCGGCGGCGTGGCGCCCGTGCGCACGGCCTCCACGAACGCCTCCCACTCGCGCAGGTAACTGGGGATGTAGCGCTCGAGGAAGAAGTAGGGGAGGGCGGCCGTGCTGCCGCCGTTCGCGGTCCGCACCACGGCGCTATGCGCCAGCGGGTTCTCGGACGCCGCCATCCCGAGCGAGCCGAACACCTCGACGCGCTGGTCGTAGCCGTAGACCGCCTGGCGGCTGTTGTCGATCGCGGTGAGGCAGCCGGACTCGTGCACGAGCGTCACCAGCGCGGTGTCGACGTCGCCGGCCTCGGCGAAGGCGGGGTCGACCCGCACCGCCCCGCGCGCGAACACCTCGACGACCTCGCTGCCGGTGACATAGCGCGCCATGTCGAAGTCGTGGATCGTCATGTCGAGGAACATCCCGCCCGAGCCTCGCACGTAGTCGAGCGGCGGGGGCGCCGGGTCGCGGCTCGAGATCCGCACGAGCTGCGGGTCGCCGACGTCACCGCGCATGACCGCCTCGTGCACGGCCTGGTGGGCGGGGTCGAAGCGGCGGTTGAAGCCGATCTGGAACGGCACGCCGGCGGTGTCCACCGCCTTCAGCGCGCGGTCGACCTCGGCGAGCTCGAGCGAGATCGGCTTCTCGCAGAAGACCGCCTTGCCGGCGCGCGCGGCCGCCACGATCAGGTCGGCGTGCGTCTCGGTGCTGGAGCAGATCGCGACGGCGTCGACGCCCGGGTCGGCGAGCAGCTCGTCGATGGCGGCGAACGAGCGCGCGCCGATCCCCTGTGCCGCGGCGGGGTCGGCGTCGTGCACCGCCGCCAGCGTTGCGCCCGGGACCTGCCGGGCGAGCAGGTCGGCGTGCATGCGCCCGATCCGGCCGACGCCGATCACGCCGATACCCACCGTCGCCGTCCGTGTTGCCGTCACCGCACCGCCTCCCATCGCCCCGACCGCACCGACTCCAGCAGCGCCGCCTGCACGCGCACGAACGCGCGCGCGTCGTCGAACCCCGGCGCGTGCGGCCGTCGCTCCGCGAGCGAGCGGCAGAACTCGTAGTCCTCGATCACCACGAGGTCCTCGAACCCGATCCCGTTGGCGCTGCCCGGCACGAAATTGCCGTGGTACGGGAAGCGGTCGCCGCCGAACACGGTGCGATAGCCGGTGTGCGGCTCGTCCTCGGCCAGGTAGACCTGCAGCTCGTTCATGCGCTCGAGGTTCCAGCTCAGCGCCCCGCGCGTGCCGTAGGCCTCGAACGCCATCTGGCTCTCCGGGCCGACGATCGTGCGGCTGGCCTCGAACGTCCCGCGTGCGCCGGAGGCGAACTCGCAGAGCATCCCGGCGTAGTCCTCGTTGGTGACTTCGCCGCGCGGGTCGCCGGCGCTGCCGCGCCCGTAGTGGGTGCCCGCAGCCGTGACCGGCCGCTCGCGGATGAAGGTCTCGGTCGTGCCGACCACGCGTGTAATGGGGCCGAGCAGCATGTGGGCGAGGTCGACCGCGTGGCTGAGCAGGTCGGTCGACGCGCCGTGACCGCCCTCGTCGAGCCGGTAGCGCCACGACAGCGGATTCAAGGGGTCGCTGCCGTACATCGAGAAGAAGCGGCCCCGGTAGTTGGTGATCTCGCCGAGCCGTCCATCGGCGATCAGCCGCCGCGCGTACTGCACGAGCGGCGCCCAGCGGTAGTTGTAGCCAACGCCGGTGATCACGTCGCGGGCCACCTCCGCGGCGCGCTCGGTCTGCTCCGGCGTGCCGCCCACCGGCTTCTCGCAGAAGATGTCCTTGCCCGCCGCCGCAGCCGCCTCGATCAGCTCGAGGTGGAGCATGTTCGGGGCGGTGATGAAGACCACGTCGACGTCCGGGTGCTCGACCACGCGCCGCCAGTCGGCCGCCGCCTCCGCGTAGCCGAAGCCGCCGACCGCCTCGCCCTGGCGCGCCGGCACGTTGTCGGCGCAGATCACGAGCTCGGTGTCGAACGTGCGGTCGGCGAACAGCGTCGGGATCCGCAGCAGCGACCGGCTGTGCGCCTGGCCGAGCCAGCCGAAGCCGATCAGCCCGACGCCGATCCGCGCGCGGGACGGCTGCCCGCCGCCGAGGACCTCGGCGGCGGGCTGAGTGGTCCCCGTCATGGGTCACGCCGCGGATTGGCGCGCGGATCGCCGTTCGTGGCAAGGACGCAGAACATGATGCGTGCCTCTGGCACGTGAA
>JBKOYW010000310.1:0-3825 GCA_046744275.1 Actinomycetota bacterium | reverse complement strand
GATCGGGGACGACCGGCGCGAGGGGTCGGACATCACGTCGACCGACCCCGGCAAGCCCGACCGAGTTGTCGCCGAGGCGGCCGCGGCGCGGCCCGGCGACGTCGATCACGCGCTCGACGTCGCGCGGCCGTGGGACGCGCCGGCGACCGAGCGCGCCGAGACCCTCGTCCGTGCCGCGCAGTGGCTGCGCGAACGCCGGCTCGAGGTCGCGGCGCTCGCCGTGCGCGAATGCGCGAAGCCGTGGCCTGAGGCGGACGCGGACGTCTGCGAGGCGATCGACTTCCTCGAGTACTACGCCCGGGGAGCGCTGGACCTCGCGCAGGGCGCCCCGCTCCTCCAGCCGCCCGGCGAGCGCAACGAGCTGATCTACCAGGCGCGCGGCATCGTCGCCGTGATCTCGCCGTGGAACTTCCCCGTGGCGATCGCGCTCGGGATGACCGCGGCCGGCCTCGCCACCGGCAACGCCGTGGTCCTCAAGCCCGCCGAGCAGTCGCCCGGATGCGCGCTCGTCCTCACGCAGGCGCTGCGAGAATCCGGCGTCCCCCCGAGCGCGCTCGCGCTGCTGCCCGGCGAGGGCGACGTCGGCGCGGCGCTCGTGCGCGACCCGCGCGTGCACACGATCGCCTTCACCGGCTCCAACAAGGTCGGCCTCGACATCGTGCGCGCCGCCGCGGAGACGCCGCCCGGGCAGAAGCACCTCAAGCGCGTGATCGCCGAGATGGGCGGCAAGAACTGCGTGATCGTCGACTCGGACGCCGACCTCGACGAGGTCGTGCCCGCGCTGGTGACGTCTGCGTTCATCTACGCCGGCCAGAAGTGCTCGGCCGCCGCGCGCGTGCTCTGCCACGAGGCGATCCACGACTCGCTGGTCGAGCGGCTGGCGGGCGCGATCGAGGTGCTCGAGGTCGGCCAGGCCGACGACCTCGAGATCGACGTCCCGCCCGTGATCGAGCAGGAGGCGCAGGAGCGCGTCGCCCGCTACACGCAGACAGCGGAGAGCCAGGGCAGGATCGCGGCCCGCGCGCGCGAGGTCCCCGAAACCGGCTGGTTCGCCCAGCCCGCGCTCGCCGCCGACCTCCCGCAGGACTCTCCCGTTCTCAGCGAGGAGATCTTCGGCCCGCTGCTCGCGATCGAGCGCGTCAAGGACGTCGACGACGCATGCGATCGCGTCGACGCCTCCCCGTTCGCCCTCACCGGCGGCCTCTTCGCCCGCAACCCCGACACCGTCGACCGCGTGATCGAGCGCTCGCCGGTCGGCAACCTGTACGTCAACCGCGCCATCACGGGCGCGATGGTCGCCCGCCAGCCGTTCGGCGGGAACCGCCTCTCGGGGACCGGCACCAAGGCCGGCGGGCCCGGCTACCTGCTCCAGTTCGTCGAGCCTCGCGTGGTGACGGAGAACACCATGCGACACGGGCTCGTGGTCTGAGCGGATACGGTCCGCAGGACATGCCCCTGGATTGGGTCCTGTTCAACCTGACGGGCACGCTCGTCGACCCGACGGTGCTCGCGCAGCCGCTCGGCGACTCCGGCGCGGACGAGGATCTCGTGCTGGCCGCGCTCGACGACGCGATCGCGATGGCGATGGTCGACAACCTGACCGGCGCGCTGTCGCCGCTCGACGAGCTGGTGGAGGCCGCCATGCGCCGGCGGCTGCGGCTCGCCGGCGCCGACGAGGAGCGGGCCGCCACGGCGCTCGAGCTCATGGGGACGATGCCGGCCTACCTCGAGGTCCCGGGCGCGCTGGAGACGCTGCGCGCCCGCGGACTGCGGCTCGGCGTGCTCGCCCAGAGCTCCGCCGACGCCACCGACTCCGTCCTGCGCTTCGCCGGCCTGCGCGACCGCTTCGAGCTGGTGCTCAGCGCACAGGACGCGGGCGCCTACAAGCCGGACCTGCGCCCGTATCGGATGGCGATCGAGCGCACCGGCTCGTCGGGCGCCGACATCGTCTTCGTCTCCACGCACTGGTGGGACGTCGCGGGCGCCAAGCGCGCCGGCATGCGGACCGGCTGGGTCGCCCGCCGGGAGCGCTCGCTGCTCGACACCGTGCCGCCGCCGGACTACACCGGCCGCGACCTCGCGGAGGCCGCGAACGCGATCGTCACGCGCCTGGCCGCCTGACGACTTCCGTTGTGGGTCAGGCAAAGGAGCGACCGCCGAGCAGTTCAAGCGCGTGCTCGACCGCTACGACCTCTGGGCGCACTCGAGCCACGACGGGTTCAGCATCGACCCCAAGAACCAGAACTGGCTCGCCGAGTGGGAGCCCGCGCTGGACTACGCGAGCGGGCCGAGCTCAAGACGGCGTTCGCCGGCGTGGAGTACCTCAGGAACGTACGGTGGTAGCGACCTGAGCCAGGAAGAGCTCGTGTAGTCGCGTCTCTCCTGCGATCTCCGGGTGGAAGGAGATCACGAGAATGTTGTCCTGGCGGACGGCGACGGGATGCCCCTCGACGGCCGCCAGGACCTCGACGTCGTCCCCGCACACCTCGACCCACGGCGCGCGGATGAAGACGGCGCGCACCGGCGGGCCGGAGATGCCCGGGATCCGCAGGTCGGCCTCGAACGAGCGGATCTGGCGGCCGAACGCGTTGCGCCGGCACTCGATGTCCAGCACGCCCAGGTGGGCGCGGTCGAGCATGATCATGCCCGCGCAGGTGCCGAACACCGGCGTGCCGGAGCGGGCGAGCTCGCGCAGCGGGTCCGCCAGTCCCTCGCGCTCGATACCCAGCGTGATGGTGGTCGACTCGCCGCCCGGGATCACGAGCCCGTCGAGCCCGTCGAGGTCGGCGGGCACTCGGACCTCGCGCACGTCGGCGCCGAGGTCACGCAGCATCCGGCCGTGCGCCTCGAAGTCGCCCTGGAGCGCCAGGACTCCGACGAGCACTACCAGCCTCGGTTGGCGAGGAGCTGGTGCTCGTCCAGCTTGCGGGTCTCGAGCGAGCTCATCGCGCCCCCGAGGCCCTCGGACGCCCGCGCGACCCGCGCCGGGTCGGCGAAGTGCGTCGTCGCCTCGACGATCGCCGCCGCGCGCGTGGCCGGGTCCTCGGACTTGAAGATCCCCGACCCGACGAACACGCCCTCGGCGCCCAGCTGCATCATCAGCGCGGCGTCGGCCGGCGTGGCGATGCCGCCGGCGCAGAACAGCACGACCGGCAGCTTGCCTTCGCGGGCGATCGAGCGCACGAGGTCGAGCGGCGCCTGGTGCTCCTTGGCGGCGGTCGCGAGCTCGGCGTCGTCCATCACCGTGAGCCGCTTGATCTCGCCGGTGATGCGGCGCATGTGGCGGACAGCCTCGACGATGTCGCCGGTTCCGGCCTCGCCCTTGGAGCGGATCATCGCCGCGCCCTCCGCGATCCGCCGCAGTGCCTCGCCGAGGTTGGTGGCGCCGCACACGAACGGGACCTTGAACTGCCACTTGTCGATGTGGTTGGCCTCGTCTGCCGGCGTCAACACCTCGGACTCGTCGACATAGTCGATCTCGAGCGCCTCGAGCACCTGCGCCTCGGCGAAGTGACCGATCCGCGCCTTCGCCATGACCGGGATCGTCACGGCCTCCTGGATGCCCTTGATCAGCAGCGGGTCGGACATCCGTGCGACGCCCCCGTCGCGCCGGATGTCGGCCGGCACGCGCTCGAGCGCCATCACCGCGGCGGCCCCCGCGTCTTCGGCGATCTTGGCCTGCTCGGCGTTCACGACGTCCATGATCACGCCGCCCTTGAGCATCTCGGCCAAGCCGGCCTTGACGCGGAATGTCGACTCGTCGCGCATGCGCCACGAATGGTAGTGCGCCATCCCGGCAAGCCGGTTGGCCGCGCTGTACAGAGT
>JBKOYW010000016.1:0-4301 GCA_046744275.1 Actinomycetota bacterium | reverse complement strand
TCGTGACCACGTTCCTGGGCCTGATCGTCGGCGCCTTCGCGGCCTACGCGATGGCGCGGCTGAGGATGCGGTTCAAGTTCATCCTGCTCGGCGTCGTGCTGACGATCTCAACGTTCCCGCAGATCGCGATCGCCGCGCCGCTGTTCCGGCTGTGGTCGGACATCGGCCTCTACAACACGCTGATCGGGCTCGTGATCCCGTACCTCACGTTCGCGCTCCCGCTCTCGATCTACATTCTGGTGTCGTTCTTCCGCGAGATCCCACGCGACCTCGAGGAGGCGGCGCTCGTGGACGGCGCGACGAACTTCCAGGCGTTCCGGAAGGTGATCGTCCCGCTCGCGGCTCCCGGGCTGGCGACGACGGCGATCCTGGCCTTCATCGCCGCCTGGAACGAGTTCCTGCTGGCAACCACGCTGACCTCCTCCCGCGAGGCCCGCACCGTGCCGGTGGCGATCTCGCAGTTCACCGGGTCCTCGCAGTTCGAGGTCCCGCTCGGAACGCAGTCGGCCGCGTCGGTGGTGATCTCGATCCCGCTGGTGCTGTTGGTCCTGCTGTTCCAGAAGCGCATCGTGGCGGGCCTGACGGCGGGCGCCGTCAAGGGCTAGCTCGTGCTCCGGCTGCCGTCGCCGTCCCTCGCGGCGGCGGCAGCCCTTGCGCTGTTGAACGCCGTCGTGGTCGTCGCGCTCTGGTGGCCGGCCGGCGTGCGCGACATCCACGACATGGGGAGCCTTCTGACCGGGCTCGGCCGCATTACGGGGCTACTCGGCGCGTACTTGGCGCTCGTGCAGCTGCTCCTGCTCGCCCGCATCCCGGGGCTCGACCTCGAGCGGCTCGCACGCGTGCACCGCTGGAACGGCTTCGCCTGCCTGACGCTGCTCGTCGCGCACGCCGTGCTGATCACGGCCGGGTACACGGTGGGCGACCGCATCGTGCTGCCTGATGAGATCTCGCGGCTGATCGGCGGCTATCCCGGCGTCATCACCGCGACCGCCGGCCTCGTCGCGCTGATCGCCGTCACGGTGACCTCGATCGTCATCGTGCGCCGCCGCCTGCGCTACGAGACGTGGTACTTCGTGCACCTGTACGCCTACCTCGGCGTGGCGCTGGCCTTCAGCCACCAGCTGGCGACCGGGAGCACGTTCGTCGGGCGGCCCGGCGCGCGGGCGTACTGGTACGGGCTGTACGCCGTGACGCTCGGCTCGTTGGTCGTGTTCCGGCTGGCGCTGCCACTCTGGCGGAGCGCGCGGCACCGGCTGGAGGTCCTCCGTGTGATCGACGAGGGGCCCGGCGTCGTCTCGCTCGAGATCGGCGGGCGGCGTCTGGACCGGCTGAAGGCGCGGACGGGCCAGTTCTTCACCTGGCGCTTCCTGACTCGGCACCACTGGTGGGAGGCGCACCCGTTCTCGCTCTCGGCGGCGCCGGACGGGCGGCGGCTGCGTATCACGGTCAAGGGCTTGGGCGACTACACGACGTCGTTGCGCGACGTGCCGCCCGGCACGCGGGTGATCATCGAGGGCCCGTTCGGCGGGTTCAGGGCGGCGGGCCGGAGGGTCGCGCTGATCGCAGGCGGGGTGGGCATCACGCCGATCCGGGCGCTCCTCGAGGACCTGCCCGGCGACATCGTCGTGGTGTACCGAGCCTCGCGCGAGGAGGACGTGATCCTGCGCGCCGAGCTCGACGAGCTCGCCCGCTGTCGTGGCGCCGACCTGCACTACGTGCTCGGGGAGGAGCCGCTCTCGTCCGAGCGGCTGCTCGAGCTGGTGCCGGACATCGCGGAGCGCGACGTCTTCGTCTGCGGCCCGCCGGCCATGACCGAGGCGACGCGCGCGAGCCTGGGTCGGACCGGCGTGCCGCGCCGTCGTGTCTTCGTCGAGCGGTTC
Organism: Actinomycetota bacterium; assembly: GCA_046744275.1. Taxonomy (GTDB): domain Bacteria; phylum Actinomycetota; class Thermoleophilia; order Solirubrobacterales; family Solirubrobacteraceae; genus DASSUW01. Next base: position 2,421 of record JBKOYW010000016.1, on the reverse strand, counting down.
GCACTCTGATGCGGCGCGCCGTCCTCGCACTGGTCCTGACCGCGGTCGCCGTCGTCCTGCTCGCCCGCTACGAGACCACGCCGCCCGTCACGCGCAGCGCGGACGACCCTCGCAAGCCGCCGGCCATCCCGACTCCGTCGCCGGCGCCGCCCGGCTCGGTCAGCGCGCTCGGCCCGGCCCTGACGACGCCGTTCTCGGCCATCCAGGTCAAGGCGACCCTACTTCGCGGCAGGCTGGTCGGCATCGAGACGGTCGCCATGAGCGGCGACGGGCCGCACACCGATGCGCTCAATGCCCGCGCGGAGCCGATCCTGCGGGAGCGGGCGCTGCGCGCCGGCAGCGCCGACGTCGACGTGGTGACGGGCGCGACCTCGTCAAGTGAGATCTGGCTCGAGTCGCTGAGCGGAGCGATCCGGAAGGCGCGCCGTGCCGGTTGAACACGTCATGGGCATGCCGGTGCGCGTCGAGGGCGACATCGACGCCGCGCGGGTCTTCGCCTGGCTGCGGTGGGTGGATGCCACGTTCAGCACGTACCGCGCCGACAGCGAGATCGCGCGGCTCGATCGGGGCGAGCTCGACGATCCTCATCCGGCGGTGCGCGAGGTGCTCGCGCGCTGCGAGGAGCTGCGCGTCGAGACCGGCGGCTACTTCGACGCCCGCGCCGGCGGGAGGCTCGACCCCTCGGGCTACGTGAAGGGCTGGGCGGTGCAGCGCGCCGCGTCCTTCGGGCGCGGCCGCTTCCTGATCGACGCCGGCGGCGACGTCGTCCTGCGCGGCAAGTGGCGCGTCGGCATCCGACACCCGCACGAGCGCGACAAGCTGGCCGCAGCGATCACGGTCTCGGACTGCGCGGTGGCCACCTCGGGCGCCTACGAGCGCGGCCCGCACATCCTCGATCCCTTCACCGGCCGCCACGCGACCGGCCTCTCGTCGGTCACCGTGGTAGGGAGCGACCTCGGAACGACGGACGCCTACGCGACGGCCGCCTTCGCCGCCGGCGACCCGCGCTGGACGGCGAACCTGGCGGCGATGACGATCGCGGGGGATCGCGTGTTCACGACGCGGAGCTGGCCTCGAAGCGGAACTCGCCGGGCTCGACGGTCCAGCCGCCGTCCCAATGGGCCAGCGCTCGCGGCGGGATGGTGACCTCGACCTCGACCTCCTCCCCCGGCCCGGCCTCGGCGATCGCGAAGCCGGCCAGCCAGCGCGGCGGCCGCTCGATCGCGCTGTCGGGCTTCGACGCGTAGACCTGGACGACCTCGCGGCCGGCGCGCTCGCCCGCGTTGCGGAGGCGGACGGTGACGCGGTCCCCGGCGGGCTCGACGGCCAGGTACTCCCACTCGGTGTAGCCGAGGCCGTGCCCGAACCGGTACAGCGGCTCGCGGCCGTCGCGGTCGTAGGCGCGGTAGCCGACGAACAGGCCCTCGTCGTAGGTGAGGATCCCGCCCTGCGGCTGCGTCGACGGCAGGCCCTCCTCGGTCCTCGGCCAGGTCGTGGGCAGCCGGCCGCCGGGCTCGACCGCGCCGAGCAGGACGTCCGCAAGCGCGTTGCCGAACTCCTGTCCCGGGAACCAGGCCAGCAGGACGGCGGCGACGTCGTCCGCCCACGGCAGCAGCACCGGCGCGCCGGCGTTCACCACGACCACGGTGCGCGGATTCGCGGCCGCCACCCGTGCGATCAGCTCGTCCTGCCGGCCGGGCAGTGCGAGCGAGTCGCGGTCGACGCCCTCGCACTCGACCTCCTCGTTGGTGCCGACCACGACGAGCGCGACTTCGGCCTCGCGCGCGAGCACGACGGCGCGCTCGAGCTCGGCCTCCGCGTCGCCGAACGGCGGCTCGACGTTGATGTGGACGGCGGCCAGCGGCCCCTCCGGGGGCTCGTAGCGCAGGACGAGCTCGGCCTCGCCCTCGAGCGCCACGACGACACCGTGCTGCGGCGGGCGGAGGACAGCCTCGCCGAGGTCGGCCCCGGGGCTCAGCTCCACCTGCCGGTCGAACAGCTCCTCGCCGCCAAGCGTGAGTCGGTGGCGGCCGACGCCGGTGACGCCGACGACGTGCTCGCCGGCCGCGGCGGGGCGCAGGGTGGCGCGCAGCTCGATCGCCGCCGTGCCGGCCGGGAGCGTCCCGAGCCAGGTGAAGGCTGCGCCGTGGCGGTGCTCGGACGCGAGCTCGTCCCCGCCTGCGTCGAGGAAGCGCACGTCGATGCCGCCGGGGAGCAGCTCGGGCGTGGCCGCCGGGATCCGGGTGTGGGCGCGCACGCCGACCGCGTGGGTGACGTCGAGGCCCGCCGCCCGCAGGCCCTCGAGCGGGGACACGGTGTAGGGCGGGAACACGGTCGCGCTGCCGCCGCCGAGCGTGCGCGCCACCGCCGCGCGCGGCCCGAGCACGGCGACCTTCGGCCTGCCTGCGAGCGGGAGCACGC
>JBKOYW010000210.1:0-4439 GCA_046744275.1 Actinomycetota bacterium | reverse complement strand
CCTTGGAGAGGTCGAAGACCTTCTGCTTCGGAATCGACCCACCGCTCGGGAAGATGTCCTGGTTGCCCTTGACCCCACTGCCGCCGTCGCCGCCGTCACTCCCGGAGGCCACGACGACCACCACGGCGATGGCGGCCACAGCCAACACGACCGCGCCGCCGATCCCCACCAGCCGCTTGCGCTGCTCGGCAGCGCGGGCCTCGGCCTCGCGCCGCTCGCGCTCGCGACGCAGCGACTCCTTCTGGTCTCGCCGATGGGACATCGCGCCGGAAGGCTAGCTGGCCCTGTGGGCGCCCCGGCGTGCGCCGGAGGCCGCCCGGCGGCGCGTTCCGCCGGCCCGCGCCGGCGGCTTGAAGCAGCGCTCCACGAACTTCACGATCTCGCCCGTCAGCCGCTCCGGCGTCAGGCGCAGCTCGAGGAACGAGGAGGCCTGGACGAGCCGCGCGTTCGGCAGCTCGCGCACGAGCATGTCCGAGTCCGAGAACGGATGGACCGGGTCGCGGTAGTGGCCGATCACCAGCGTCGGCTGCTGTAGCTCGCGCCGCTCCTCCGTCGGCGGCGCCACCCGCCCGAAGAACAGGCCCTGCAGCACCGACGCCGACGGCTTCGGGTCCTGGCTGACCCAGTCGAGCACCATGTCCGGCAGCAGCGACCCCGTGCGCGGCGTGCGCCGCGCGACCTGGGCCAGCAGCCGCGTGGCCGGCGCGCCGAACGTCAAGGTCACCAGCAGCGGTGTGAAGGCGATCGCGCAGCCGAGCAGGGCGTTGTCGAGCACCGGCATCTCGACCAGCAGCCCGCGCACTCGCTCGGGCGCGGCCGCAGCCGCCTCGAGCGTGGCGTTCGCCCCCAGCGAGGTCCCGCCGATCACCGCCTGCTCGACCTCGAGATGGTCGAGCAGCGCGATCGCCTGACGGCCGAAGGTCTGCATCCCGTAGCTCGTCATCTCGGGTGGGCGATCGGAGTCGCCGTGGCCGAGCAGGTCGAGGCAGACGACGCGATGGTCGCGGTCGGCGAGCGTCTCCGCGAGCGGCCGGTGCATCTTGCGCGAGAACAGCAGGCCGGGCAGCAGGACCACCAGGTGGTCGCCCGAGCCGTACTCGTCGTAGACGAGCCGGTGCCCGTCGAAGTCGAAGCTTTCGGTCACTGGATCCATTTGTACGAAGACCCTATATGTCCGACTTGATCAGGGGACTAGCATCCGCTCTAGCAGAGGGCTACCGAGGGGAGAGCTGATGGGTGCGACCGTCCGGATTGGGGCCACCGTCAATGGCCAGCGGCGAGAGTCCGAGGTCGAAGCCAGGACGTTGCTCGTTCACTGGCTGCGCGACGAGCTCGGCCTGACCGGGACCCACATCGGCTGCGACACCACCAACTGCGGAGCCTGCACGGTCCACCTCAACGGCGAGTCGGTGAAGAGCTGCACGGTGCTGGCCGCACAGGCTGACGGCGCCGAGGTCACCACCATCGAGGGGCTCGCCTCCGACGGCGAGCTGCACCCCCTTCAGGAGGCCTTCTGGGAGAAGCACGGCCTCCAGTGCGGCTACTGCACGCCGGGCATGATCATGGCCGCCGCGGACCTCCTCAAGCGCAACCCCAACCCCTCCGACGAGGAGATCCGGCACGGCCTCGAGGGCAACCTCTGCCGCTGCACCGGCTACCACAACATCGTCGAAGCGGTACGGGCCGCGGCCGCGAAGGGGGTGCCGGCATGAGCACCTTCGTCGGGCAGGCCATGAAGCGCAAGGAGGACCCGAGCCTGATCACGGGGCGCGGCCACTACATCGACGACCACACTCCGATGGGCACGCTCTGGGCCGCTTTCGTCCGCTCCCCCGAGGCCCACGCGAAGATCGTCTCGATCGACAAGTCGGCGGCCGAGGAGCGCCCCGACGTCATCGGCGTCTACACCCACGAGGACCTGGCCGGCGACTTCGCCGCCCCGATGCCGATGATCTGGGCGCCCGCCGGCGTCGAGATCAAGACGCCGGAGCACTGGCCGCTCGCCAAGGGCGCCGTCAAGCACGTCGGCGACCCCGTCGCGATCGTCATCGGCAGCGATCGCTACAGCGTCAACGACGCGGTCGAGGACGTGATCGTCGAGTACGAGTCGCTGCCGGTCGTCGTCGAGCCCGAGGCCGCGCTGGAGGACGGCTCGCCGCTGGTCTGGGACTCGTTCGGGACGAACCAGACACACGAGTGGTCGGTGGCGGGCGGCGACGTCGATGCCGCCTTCGCGGACGCCGACGTGGTCGTCTCGCAGCGCGTGGTCAACCACCGCACCGCGGGCGCCGCGATCGAGACACGTGGGTGGGTGGCCGAGCCTCGCGGCGAGCACGTGACGCTCTACTCCGCGACCCAGATCCCCCACATCTGCCGGTTCGTGCTGTCGCTCTGCTGCGGCATGCCGGAGGACAAGCTGCGCGTGGTCGCTCCGGACGTCGGCGGCGGCTTCGGCTCGAAGCTGAACGTCTTCGCCGAGGAGATCATCGCCGTCCTGCTGGCCAAGCGGCTGCAGCGCCCGATCAAGTGGATCGAGACGCGCTCGGAGAACATGGCCGTCACGCACCACGGGCGCGACCAGATCTCCTACGTCGAGATGGCGGTGAAGCGCGACGGCAAGGTGACGGGCCTGCGAGTGCGCTCGGTGTGCGACCTGGGCGCGTATTTCATGGCGCTCACCCCGTTCATCCCGGAGCTGGGCTTCCCCGTGGGCAACGGCGCCTACGACATCCCGGCTGTCTCGCTGACGTTCGTCGGCGTGTTCACGAACAAGTTCCCCACCGACGCGATCCGCGGCGCAGGCCGGCCGGAGGTCACGCACTGGATCGAGCTGACGATGAACAAGGTCGCGCGCGAGCTGGACATGGACCCGCTCGAGGTGCGGCGGCGGAACTTCATCCAGGCGGATGACTTCCCGCACGAGACGGCGCTGGGGATCGTCTACGACTCCGGCAACTACCAGGGGACGCTGGACAGGCTGACCGAGCGGTTCGACGTGGACGCGTTCCGCCGCGAGCAGGAGGAGCTGCGCGGGCAGGGCGTGTACCGCGGCGTGGGCTTCTCGACCTGGGTCGAGGTCTGCGGCCTCGCCCCGTCGCGGGTCGTCGGTCCGCAGGGGGTCGGGCTGCAGGGCGCGTTCTGGGAGTCAGGCATGGTCCGGGTCAGCGCCAGCGGCACGGCCACCGTCTACACCGGGACCTCGCCGCACGGCCAGGGGCACGACACCGGGTTCGCCCAGATCGTGGCGGACCGGATCGGCCTCGACCCGCAGAACGTCAACGTGATCCACGGCGACACCGACCAAGGCCCGTGGGGCTGGGACACCTACGGCTCGCGGACGCTGGCGGTCGGCGGCGAGGCGGTGGCCCGCGCGGCCGTCAAGGTGCAGGAGAAGGCGAAGCGCATCTGCGCCGCGCTGCTCGAGGCCGCGCCCGAGGACATCGAGCTGGTCGACGGCAAGTACCAGGTCAAGGGCTCGCCCGACAAGGCGATGACGATGGTCGAGATCGCGGGCGCGGCTCACATCCCGCCGCAGGAGCTGCCGGCCGACATCGAGCCGGGGCTGGAGGAGACGTCGTTCTACGACCCCGAGAACTTCGTCTTCCCGTTCGGCGCGCACGCGTGCGTCGTCGACGTGGACCCGGAGACGGGCAAGGTCGAGGTGGTGCGCTACGTCGCGGTCGACGACTGCGGCCCCGCGATCAACCCGATGCTGATCGACGGGCAGGTGCACGGCGGCGTCGTACACGCGATCGGGCAGGCGCTCTACGAGCAGGTCGTCTACGACGAGGACGGTCAGCTCGTAACCGGCACGTTCGTCGACTACGCGCTGCCGACCGCGGCCGAGGTGCCCAGCTTCGAGACCGACCGGACCGAGACGCCCTCGCCGACCAACACGCTCGGCGTCAAGGGGATCGGCGAGGCCGGAACGATCGCGGCGTCGCCCGCCGTGACGGAGGCGGTCATCGATGCGCTGCGGCCGCTCGGCGTCGAGTGGATCGACATGCCGCTGACGCCGATGCGCGTCTGGCAGGCGATCCAAGCCTCGAACGGACAAGGAGGTGCGGCGTGATTCCGGCGGCGTTCGACTACGAGGCGCCGGACAGCCTCGACGAGGTGGTCCGGATGCTCCACGAGAACGGCGAGGACGCCAAGGTGATCGCCGGCGGTCACTCGCTGCTGCCGCTGATGAAGCTGCGGCTGGCGGCGCCGACGCTGCTCGTGGACCTGCGAAACATTCCCGGCCTCCACGGAATCCAGCGCGAGAACAGCGACTGGCGCATCGGCACGCTGACCAGGCACGCCGACCTCCAGGACGCGCCCGAGCTCGGGGTGGCGTCGGTGGCAGCCGGACTGATCGCGGACCAGCAGGTGCGCAATCGCGGCACCATCGGCGGCTCGCTGGCCCACGGCGACCCGGCATCGGACCTGCCCGCGGT
>JBKOYW010000223.1:0-3695 GCA_046744275.1 Actinomycetota bacterium | reverse complement strand
ATGGTGACCCGCTCGGCGCTCCAGAACGCCGCGTCGATCGCCAAGAACATCCTCACCACCGAGGCGATCGTCGCCGAGGCGCCCGAGAAGGACGGCCACGGCGGCGGCATGCCCGACATGAGCGGAATGATGTAGCCAGCGGGTGACTGCCCCGGCGCAGTCCACCGGTCTCTGCAACCGAAGACCGTGGCGGTGGCGCCACCCGTTCCGAGGGACCGGCACATGCGGGGGCCCTCGACGTTCAGCGCGGCGGCGACCCGCGCTGCCGTGCTCGCGGGCGACCGTTCCTTGAGCGCCCAGGGCTTGCTGCGCCGGGACTAGTCCGCCCCGCCCGGAAAGGAGGCGCCCCCCTCGCCGTCTTGGAGGACGCTTCCCGGGGAGGAGGCCTACGCCGCGAATACGCCGGTCGCCTGATCCGCCTACCGCCCAAGATGGAGGCCTAGTGCGTGGTCGACCGTCCACCCCGCCCAACCCGAGCCAGATCCGCTGTGAAGGCGCCGTGCATGACCGCGACTGCGCGCCTGAGGGCGCCCGGGGGTGGTGGCATCGTCTCGCGGGAGCACTGGACGCCCGACATGCAGGTCCGCGCCGAGCGCGTTTGCGTGCACCCGCATGGCAACGACGCTGGCGGTGTGGTACTCCGCTGGCTCGCCGCCGACCACGACAACGCGTGCGGGCCGCATCCATGACGCGCTCGGCGTCGACCCGATCCACTTCGAGAGCGGCTACCCCAAGCTGGTCTGACGCCCCGGTGGCGCTCAAGGAACGCCAGCCGCGCGCGGCGGTCGAGCGCGCCGGCGGTCTGCGATGCTGCGGCGCATGAAGGTCACGATGCTGCTCGCGGACGCCGCCAGCGTGGCCGATCGCAATCTGGACATCCTCGGCCGTGGCTGGAACATCGGGCCACGCGCATGGCACGATCAGGCTTGTGCCGAGCTCGAGGCGCGGCCCGCTCAGTCGCCGGTGCGGTGGGAGGGCATCGCCGCGACGCGTTGGGGAGGCGCCTGATGGAAATCACGGTCCACACGACCATGGCGACGTGGGTGGTCGAGTTCGCCACTGAAGGCGCGCTGGGCGGAGACCCCGGGTGGGCGGCTCGGCAGGTGTGGGAGAACATCCAGGCGGGCCAGGCGATGCGCGGCCAGGTCCGGGAGCCCAGTGGTCACGACCCCGGGTGGGCAGCTCGGCACGTGTGGGACAGCAGCCAGGCTGAACCGGCGACGATGCGCGGGCAGGTCCGAGAGCCAGCTGGTCACGGCGGGGGGGAGGCCCGCTGGATTGTCTTCAACCCGGCCCAAGTGATCCAGGTGTCGGAGCCCGACCGCTAGAGCTAGAGGGCGCTGCGGGCCTATCCACGAGGCTGTCCGCGCCGCCCAGGGGAACGTCTTTCCGGCAGCCGGTGTCTGGCGACAAGAGGCGCCGCTGTCAAGCGCAAGACGCTCGAGGAGTTCGACTTCGCCTTCCAGGCCTCGGTGCCGCGCAACGCCGTCCTGCACCTCGAACTGGCAGATCCCGCCCGGGCGATAGAGCGTGCGCTGAACGTCCGCGGCGGCGGCAGAAGCAACGGCCGCACCTCGCGCAGATAGTCGAGTTGACGGGGTGTCAACAGGAATCGAAAAGTGCGCAGCTATCACGAAGCGAATAGTGCGCAGGTCTTAGGGATCGGCCGCCGGCGCGCCGGCCGGTTGCCACCAGCGAGTTCTATCCGAAGCTCGAGCGGTTCGTGCGCTATGACGCGGATCCGTTCGCTGTCCGAAGTGACCGCGGCGGCGCCGCGATTGCTTCGGCGCCGCATCCGACGCCCGTGGGCGAGGCCTCCGCATCGGCGCGAGAGGCCGGGCCGACGATCATCGCCCTGCTCGGGGGCGGACGTCTGGCGGGCCGGTGCGTCGAGGCGGAGGTCGGGGAAGGCCGCCCGCCGAAGACGATCGACGTGGACGCCGACGACGGAAGCACGTGCCGCTACTGCCTTGTGGGGTGGGCCCAGTCGGCCCGTCCGCCGCGTACACCTTCTTGTACGTCGTCTAGCCATGCGCTCTGCGTGGAATCAGGTCCTCACCGCCAGTAGATTCGCGCGAGACTCGCCACCGGTCTGTCCAGACCGGGATCTACGGAGCTGGGGCCCGCGCTTCGTCCATCCGGGGCGTCTGGATCGCCGCCTCGCGCTCGGCGTGCTCGGCGTCCTCGCCGGCCCACTTGAGGCGCTCGACGAGTTGAGCGGCGAGGTAGGCGTCGTCCAGCTGCACGGTTGTCAGGCGTTCAGCCAGGAAGACCGCGGCCTCGCCTCCGTTTGCGGTGTGTGCCACGACCATGATGCTGGGCATTGACTCTGCTTCCGTGGATTCAGTTTGCGGTGCGGAGGAGGAGCGCGCAGGTGGCGACGCGGCCGCGGTCACCTGCCCTTGAGGCGTCGGGCGGCGCGCCGCGCTCGTTCCACCGCGGCTTCGCGACGGGCGAGGATCTCCTTCACTCGCTGGTCGACCCGCACGCGGGCATCATGCGAGATATGACCAACCGTGCGTGCGCGCTCGGTGCGTGGTGGTTTCAGAGCCATCCGGCTCCTTTCTCGTGTGAGTCCGGGACACGGTTCGAGACGCGGATCCAGCTTGCCCGCAGCGCGGAGAAGGCCCGCATGTGCAGGCCTCCTCTGCGCCACTGACCAGCTCGGAGGCGGTTAGGCCTGGACGAGCTCGCGCGTCTTGTGCACGACGACCTTACCGCTCGTGATCTTCGGCGGGTTCGGGAGTGCTGTCTCGAGCTTCTGCTCGCGCAGCCAGCTGCCAGCGACGCGGGTCGACTCGTCGGCCTGCGCCGCGGTGTCGAAGAAGCCGACGGACGTCATGACGCCGTTACCGGCGTCGATGAGGGAGTAGCCGTTGAAGCCCGGAAGCTCGCTCAGCGTGGGGAGGAGCTGCTCGTCGGCCTTCTTGACGAGCTCGCTCGTGCGGCTCTGGTCGATCGACTCGTAGCGTCGAATGGTGGCATGCATGGGATGCTCGTTTCTGCAGGGGTGGAGGTCTCGGTTGAGTCCTCCTTTCCGCCCGACCCGTGATGGGCGATCGAGGAACCCGTAGGTTCGTCGACGTCGGCAGGGGGTCTGAGCGCTTGCCGTAACTGTAGCAGCTTCTCAGCGACGGTTGCTTACGGACTACGTTTCTCTACGTTATCATTGTAAGAGCGATGTGTCCGTTCTCCGTCACCGTCGAGCACGTACCGGATCGCGAGCTCGGCCCGCTCGTGGCCCGACTGTCCGAGGCGGGCTTCGCGCATCCGATCATCACTCATGTCGGCGCCGGCCGCCCTTCCGACGCGGCCGGCGCTCCCGCCCAACTCGCGCCGCCGGACCTCCCAGAAGCCTGGCGCCTCGTGCACGAGCGGGAGGGCGAGTCATATCGCTGGCCGAAACGACGCGACGGCTACTCGCCCTATCGCGTGTTCATGGGCACGACGCGAGCCGAGGGTGCTGTGCAGATCGGACTCGGTGAGACGATCCGCGAGAACGCCTGGGGGCGCGACCGCAAGTACGTCGTCGCGTTCCTCAGCGGCGGCTCGCCGCAGCATCCGCTCGTCGAGTTCGTCGCCGCCGACGACTTCGAGGACACCCGCGAGCTCGTCGCCGTCATCCGCGGCAGCGACGGAGGGCGCCGCATGTATGGGATCGGCGACCAGCTGCCTGCGGTCTCGCGGAGCGCTTC
>JBKOYW010000272.1:0-9243 GCA_046744275.1 Actinomycetota bacterium | reverse complement strand
GGTCACGGCCGGGGCCGGGTCGGCGTCGGTCGCCAGCTCCTCGGACACCGCGGCGGCGGCCTCGTCGGCGGCGGCCTGCGCCTCCGGCGCGCCGCCTTCGGGCGCGCCCGGCAGCGTCGTGGATACCGCGACTGAAGGCTGGTCCTCGACCTGCGCGCTGACCGTCACCTTCGTGCGCCCTGCCGCGGTGGCGGGCTCCGACGGCGCGCGCGAGGCCTGCGGCCGCGCGGAGCGGCCCTCGAGCCGCTCGACGCGCGCGAGCAGCGCCTTGACCGACGGGTCGTACGCCGGTTCAGCCGCCTTCACGAGCGCCAGCTCGAGCTGGGTGCGGGCGTCCGCGCCGTCCTTCAGCGCCCGCAGGGCGGCGGCGATCATCTCCAGCAGGCGGACGACGTCGCCCGGCGCGACCGCGGCGGCCTGGGCGGCGAGGCGCTCGTCCTGCTCGGGCGTGACCTGCAGCTCGGGCGGCACCTCGCCGAGCGCCTGCACGACCATCAGCGCCCGCGCATGGGCCTCGAGGTCGCCGAAGAAGCGGCCGAGGTCGCGGCCGGACTCGGACAGACGGGCGGCCGCCAGCAGCGCCTCGCGGACATCGCCCGCAGCCACCGCGTCGACCGCGCCGAAGACCAGGTCGGCGTCGGCGGCCCCGAGCACCGCCAGCACGTCCTCGAGGGCGATCGAGCGCCCGGAGTAGGCGACGAGCTGCTCGAGCGTGCCGAGCGCGTCGCGGAACGAGCCGGTGGCGGCGCGCGCGATCAGCGCCGACGCCTCGGGCGAGATCTCGAGCTGCTCGGCGTCGGCCACCTTGCGCAGCACGCCGGCGATCTGCGGCACGCTGGGCCGCGCGAAGTCGAACCGGTGGCAGCGGTCCACGACCGTGGGCAGGACCTTGTTCGCCTCGGTCGTCGCGAGCACGAAGATCGTGTGCGGCGGGGGCTCCTCGAGCGTCTTGAGGAACGCGTTCCACGCGGCCGTGGAGAGCATGTGCGCCTCGTCGAGGATGTAGACCTTGTGGCGCCCGGACACCGGCGCGAAGCTGACCCGCTCCCGCAGGTCCCGGATGTCGTCGACCGAGTTGTTCGACGCCGCGTCCATCTCGATCACGTCGAGCGAGGTGGCGCTCGCGATCGAGACGCACGACTCGCACTCGCCGCACGGCTCGGTTGTCGGACCGCGGACACAGTTCAGCGACGCGGCGAGGATCTTCGCCATCGACGTCTTGCCGGTCCCCCGCGAGCCGACGAACAGGTACGCGTGATGGACGCGGTCCTTGTCGATCGCGTTGCGCAGCGTGCGGACGACGTGGTCCTGCCCGACGACGTCGTCGAACGTCCGCGGGCGGTGGCGACGGTAGAGCGAGGCGGGAGCCTGGGGCACGAAGGCCGAGTCTAGAGGGCGGCTCGGAGTTTCCGGAGCGCCCGGTAGACGCGCCCCTCGACGGTGGTCAGAGGCTCGCCCAGGACCTCCGCCATCTCGGGCACCGTGAGCTCGGCGCCGAAGCGCAGGGCGATCGCCTCGCGCTCCTCCGGGCTCAGCACGGTCAGCGCCCGCTGGACCTGGTCGCGGTGCTCGACCTGCTCGAGGCCGGCGTCGCCCGGCTGCCCCGGGGCGCCGTGCCGCTCGAGCGCCCGCCCCGCGGCCGCCGTCCGGCGCGCATGGTCACGGAGCACGTTCAGCGCGATGGCGTACAGCCACGTCTTCTCGGAGCCGCGCCGGCGGTCGAATCGCCGGCGCGAGCGCAGGGCGCGTTCGAAGGCGTCCGCCACCAGGTCCTCGGCGAGGCTGCGGTCGCCGGTGCGATAAGCGAGAAAAGAGAACAGGCCTGCCGCCTCGGCCGCGTAGAGCCGCTCGAACTCGTCGTCGCGCATGAGCCCGCGAATCTTCGGTCAGGAATCGGCGGCGAGCTTCGTATCAGGGTGCGATGACCGAGTTCGACGACGTCATTCGGCTCCTGCGCGAGAACCGGCCGGAGGCCACCGAGCTGGAGCTGGACCAGATCAAGCAGCGCGTGCGCCGGCGGACGGCGCAGCGACCCTCACGGAGGAGAGAAGCCATGAAGTCCCGCCTCGCCATCCTGTCGATGCTCGTGCTCGGCATGATCTTCAGCACCACCGGCGCCGGCCTGGCCGTGCAGGGCCTCACCCAGGACGACGCGAGCGTCGCCCAGTACGGCCCCGAGGAAGAGGAGCCGGCCGGCGACGTGCTCGGAGAGGACGTCAGCGGCGGCGGCGAGGCCGGCGAGGAGGCCGTGCAGCCGTCCCGTCAGGTGGCGGCCGGATCGAGCGGCGACGAGCTCCCGTTCACCGGTTTCCTGGCGATCCCCGTCCTCGTGGGCGGCGTGGCGCTCCTCGGCACGGGCCTCGTCCTGCGCCGGCAGACGCGCCGGGGCGACAAAGGCTGACCGGCCCTGCGACGGAGGGTGGACCGTGCACCCTCCGTCGAGGCGGTTCCCCGGGAGCTGACCGTCGTCCGCCGGCTCCGGTCGGGCGACCCCGCAGCGCCTACGGGTGACCGCTTAAGGCTGCTTCCTTCCGGATCTGACCTGGTTCGCGGGCTCGCATCGCGCGGGACCCGGCCATCGACGCCCGCGAGCGGCGCGCTGGCCCGAGAGCCGGACCCCTCGAGAGGGAGTTCAGCCCCGCTAGAGCGGATTGCGGGTGCAGGGCACCGCTACCTCCCCGCCTAGCACGGTCCACCCCACAGTCTAGAGGGTCCGGGCCGCTCCGAACGGCCGTCAGAACGGCAGCGGCGCGCGGGCGGCCGCGCGGCGCCAGCGCACGGGGCGGTCGCCGGCGAGTGAGCGGGCGAGTTCGCCGGCCAGCGGCTCGCGCGGGTTCAGGCGGACCGCGAGGACGGCGCTACCACGCGGGTCCTCGCCGCCGAGCGCCTGGGCGACCGCGAGCCCGTATGCGTACCGCCAGTTCCCGGGATCGCGCTCGCGCGCGGCGCGGAACGCCCGCAGCGCGAGGTCGGGATGCCCCGCGCGCAGGTCGCAGTAGCCGAGCAGCTCGAACGGCTCCGCGCGGACCGAGAGCGCGCCGAGGCTGTCGAGCGAGCCGTCGATGGCGGTGGCGCAGTCGCCGCGATCGAACGCCCGTGCCGCACCGTTCAGGGCCGTCTGCGAGCTCGCCACCAGCGACGGCGTCACCGTGAGCAGCAGGCACGCGATGCCGGCGACGACGCGGCCGAGTCGCGTGGGGGCGCCGAGGCGGGCGCGCCCGGTCGGGAGCGCGACGACCACGCCCGCCGCGGCGAACAGCCACAGGAAGACCGCGGGCATCTCCCAGTCCCAGTCGACGCCGGCGTGGACGAGCAGTGCCGCGCCGGCCGCGAGGAACGCCGCGTACGCGTGGCGTTCGGCCCCACCCAGGCGCCCAGCGGCGAGGACGATCGGCACGAGCAGCGCCATGGCGAGGAGAGCCAACCCCGGCGCCCCGAGCTCGCCCAGCACCTCCAGATACAGCGAGTGGCCGTCGGTCACCCTCATGTCGTTCTCGCGCCGGCGCTCCCACTCGAGCTCGAACATCCCGGCGCCCGTCCCGCGCCAGCGATGGTCCGCCCAGGCCTCCTGCGAGACCCGCCAGATCTCCAGCCGCCCGTTGTTGCCCACCTGCGTGAGCCGGTCGCGCGCGTCGCCGGTCTGCGGCACGAAGTCGCCCGCGCGGAACCGCTCGAGCTCGCGCTCCAGGCGCGTCGGCGCGTCGATCGCGACGGCCGTGCCGGCGAGCGTCAGCGCCACCGCCGCCGCCGCGCCGGTCAGCAGCCGCCGGCGTCGCGCGCGGGACACGTTCACCGCGTCCAGCCGGGCCTCGAGCGGAAGCATCAGCAACCGCACGAGCCCTGCCCCGGCGCACGCGGCCGCCAGCACGAGCGCGAGTTCGTGGCCCTGCCGCGGTCCGGGCGGCTCGAAGTAGGTCGGCGTCGCCAGCGCGTCGGCACCGTACGCCGCCACCAGGGCCACGGCCGCCGCCGGCATCGCCGTCACCAGCGTGAAGACCAGTCGTCGGGGATGGGCGAGCGCGACATACGCGACGGCTCCGAGCGCGCCGGCGGCGATCGCCCCCCGCGAGAATGTCAGGTACAGCATCACCACCAGCGCCGGCAGCGCCGCCGTCGCGCCGATCCGCACCCAGCGCGGCTCCTGCGACCCGGACGCGTGGTGCAGCGCGAGCACCGCCGCCAGCGCGCCGAGCATGCCGTTCGCATTCCAGTAGGTGAGCGGGAAGGAGAGCCGCTCGGCGAGGTAGCGGCCCGAGATCGGGAACACGTCCGGCGCCAGCCGGCTGGCCAGGCCCGCCACGGCGACCGCGGTGAACGCCAGGAGCACCCATCGCAGCAGCGCCGTCAGGCTTCCCTCCCGGCGCGGCGCGGCGGCGTAGAAGGCGAGCGCGAGGAGATACAGCAGCACCCGGTCGAACTCGACGACGGCCCGCGCTGGAGCGTCCGACCACATCGCAGACACGAGCGTCCACATCGCGAAGCCGGCGACCGCCACCAGAGCGACGGCCGCCGCGCGGCCCAGGCCGCCGAAGGGCTCGGCGGCGAGCGTCACGCGCAGCAGCAACGCGATCGCGAGCACCAGCACAGCCACGGCGGTCGTGTCCGCGAAGAAACCGCCGGCACGGAACGCAAGGAACGCGGTCAGCGCACCCGCCAGCGGGAGGTGGATCCGCTCAACCAGCCCGCTGCGACGGCGCCGGCGCATCGCGGCAGCCGACGGGGGCACCGGGTCGGTCGTGGTCGTCACGACCTCTGTATCGGCACTGCTGGACATTATCCGGACGCATATCCGATTCTCCGACCGCCGGTGCGTAGCCGACAATGCGGTTGGGGTATTAGGACGGGCACACGGCAAACGACGTCAAGGATCGGCGAATTGGGTGGCCGACGGAGCACAGGCACGGCATGAGTGAGCAGACCGCCACGGGGCAAGTGACCACTGTCGCCCCAGCACAGGAGGTGCGGACGGCGCAGCTCGGTGTCGGGCGCCGTATCGGCACCCGCCGCAGCATCGCCGCGCGGCTCTCGGTCGACACCGGCTCCCTGCTCTGCGCTGCGATCATCGTGCAGGCGTCCGCGGCCGTTCCCATGCGAGCCTGGACGCTCGGTGCGGGCGCGCTCGCCGTGTTGGGCAGCTACGCGGCCGCCGGTTTGTATTCGAACCGCGCCCACCCACGGATCACGGCCGAGCTGCTGAAGATCCTGTCGATCACGGCGCTGGTGACCATGGCCATCGCGGCATTCGAGCTCGCCTGGGGACGGGACGAAGTCGGGGACACGGCCGTGCGCTTGTGGCTTCTCGCCGTAACGATGACCACCGCGGGCCGCCTGGCGCTCAACGGAGCGAGGGCGATCACGCAGCGCACCGCACCGTCGTCGCACGGAGCGACGCTGATCGTGGGCGCAGGCCGCGTCGGGCAACTCGCCGCGGAGCGGCTGCTAGGCGAGCCGGCACTCGGGATGCGGCCCATCGGGTTTCTCGACAAGGACCCGCTCCCGCGCGACGCCGAGGCGCGAACGCGGCCCGGCGTATCGCTGCCGGTCCTCGGCGCGTCCTACGACCTCGAGCACGTCGTGCGCGAGCACGCCGTCGAGAACGTGCTCGTCGCTTTCTCCACGGCGCCGTCCCACGTCGTGCTCGACATCGTCCGCCGATGCTGGGCGCTCGGCGTATCAGTGATGGTCGTGCCCCGGCTCTACGAGGTCGAGGGACGGCGCACGCGGACCGAGCACCTCGGCGCCCTGCCTGTCGTCACGCTCAGCCCGGCGGATCCTCGGAGCTGGCAGTTCGACGTCAAGTACGCGCTCGACCGGATGGTCGCCGGCATCGCGCTGACGCTCCTGGTACCGCTGCTCGGAGCGGTCGCGCTGACGATCCTCTTGACCACCGGCCGCCCGATCATCTTCCGCCAGCGCCGCGTCGGCCGCGACGGGCACGTCTTCGAGATGCTCAAGTTCCGCACGATGCGGGGGACGCCGGACACCGGCGGCGAGCTCGACGCCGAGTGGGCATCGGTCGCCTCCGGCGATGGGCGCGCCGGCGCCGGCGCGGCCACCGCGGACGACCGGCGCACCCCGTTTGGGCGCGCGCTGCGCCGGCTCTCGATCGACGAGCTGCCGCAGCTCTGGAACGTGCTTCGCGGCGACATGTCGCTCGTCGGGCCGCGACCCGAGCGCGTTCACTATGTCGAGCTGTTCGAGCAGGCGATCTACCGCTACCCCGATCGCCACCGCGTCAAGTCCGGCCTGACCGGTTGGGCGCAGGTCAACGGGCTACGCGGCGAGACGTCGCTGGCCGACCGGATCGAGTGGGATAACTTCTACATCGAGAACTGGAGCGCCTGGCTCGACCTCAAGATCATCCTGAAGACGCTTCCCGCATTGCTGGCTGGTCGCGGTGCCCGCTGATGACGCGGCGTCGGCGCGTTCGGCGTCCGGCACGATCACGCAGGATCTCCTGAGCGTCGTCTGGCGGCGGCGCTGGGTGGCTGTCGCGGCGTTCGTGGCCGTCCTCGCCGGCGTCGCCGCGGTCACGGCGACCATGCCGAAGGCGTATCAGTCGACCGCGTACCTGCTGGTGACTCCCGACCAACCCGGGAACACCGACTTCGAACAGACGCAGATCAGCCAGGCGCTGGTCACCACGTACGCGCGACTGCTGGAGTCGCAGAATCTCGCCGACCAGGTGGCCGATCAACTTGGCGGCTCGTTCGAGGGCAGCCCTCGGGACGCCATCGCGGTCGAGGCGGTCCCGGACAGCCAGCTGCTCACCATCACCGGCGAGGCATCAACGCCCGAGCTGACGCAAAGGCTCACCAACCTCTACACCAAGGTCTTTCAGGAACGAGTCGGCGAGCTGCGAGAGAGCGGCGCAGCCGGAGGACGGGTGGCGCTGGCCGAGCCGGCGACGCTGCCGGACGCTCCCGTACGGCCCCGCCCCGCGCTCTACCTGGCGGTCGGAGCGGTGCTCGCGGCGCTGGCCGCGCTCGGCGTCGCGGCGCTCGCTCAGCGGCTCGATCAGCGCCTGCACATCGGCGACGACATGACGGAGGTCCTCGGCCTCCCGATCATCGGGCGCATCCCGCGAGGATCCGCTGCCAGCCTGGAGCGCGTGCTGGCGGGCGAGGCCGCGCAGGACCGTGAGGGTCGTGCGGCCGCCGAGGCGTTCCGGCTGGTGCTCGCCAACCTGACATTCGCGAACATGGGCGAGCGGCCGCAGACGATCGCCGTCGTGTCGTCCGCCGAGCAGGAGGGCAAGTCGACCACCGCGCTCAGCCTGGGCCGCGCCGCCGGTGAGCTCGAGGCCGCGACGCTGCTGGTCGAGGCCGACCTGCGCCGGCCGGGCCTCTCGGAGAAGGCGGGCGCGTGGGAGAGCCGCCGCGTGGGGTTCTCGAGCCTGCTCGTGCACCGGTCGACGCTCTCCGAGGCGGCGTGGCCGATTCCCGGCGCCAACGTCGACCTACTGCCCGCGGGTCCGCTGCCGCCGAACCCGGCGGCGCTGCTCGGGGCTCCGGCGCTGCGCGAGTTCGACGCCGAGGCGAGGGAGCGCTACCGGCTCGTCGTCTACGACACGCCGCCGCTCTCCGTGTCGGCCGACGCCTCGCTCGTCTCGGCGATCACCGACGGCGTGCTGCTCGTGGTCGACGCGCGACGCACGCGGCGCCGGGCTGTCACGCAAGCCGTCGACCAGCTCCGCCGCGCGAAGGCGAACATCCTCGGCGTGGTGGTCAATCGGGTCGACCCCGGCCAGTACGGTGCGGGCTACTACGCCGCCGATCCGGCACTCGTCGAGGACCCGCACGCCGACCCGCCGAGCGTGGCCCCGCCGCGCGCCTGACTGAAGGTTCGCGCTCGACTGCCGATGCACTAGGGCAGACCTGACAATCGTCGCCTGCCGAAAGGGCAAACCCGTCGCGAGGCGGGGACGCAAAGCCACGGGACTCCCGATGGAGTCGGCTGGGTTGCCGAACGGGCACCTCGCGGGGGCGGCACGACGCACGGGAGACCGTTTTGGCGCGCCTCGTCGCCGCCCTCTTCGCCGCGGGCCTCATCCTCGCCTTCTCTGCCGCTCCGGCCTCCGCGGCGAGCCAGGTGGCCGGCATCCAGACGCATCTGCTGTGGTCGGGGGTGGACGCGTCCGAGGTGCGTCGGCAGCTCGACCTCGTTCGCGACAGCGGCGCCGGGTTGACGCGTGTGGACGTCGGCTGGGCTTCGCTGCAGCAGACGGCGCGCGACCGGTACGAGCCGTGGTTCCTCGATCGGCTCGACGCGATCGTGGACGCGGCCGACGCCCGCGGCGTGGACCTGCTGCTGACGTTCATGAACACGCCGTGTTGGGCCTCCACGGCCCCGGAGACGCTCAAGCAGGGCTGCGCGGGGGCATGGTGGGACCGCGGCGTCACCGCCTACGCCCCGGCCGACCCGCGCGACTATTCCCGCGCCATCGGCTTCCTGGCGGCGCGCTACCGCGGGCGCGTGGCGGCCTGGGAGATCTGGAACGAGCCCAACCACACGGGCTTCTGGCGTGCCGGCGACCCCGCCTCGGCGTACGCGGAGCTCCTGAAGGCCGCGTATCCGGCGGTCAAGGCGGCCGACCCGGCCGCGGCCGTGGTCGGCGGGTCGCTTTCGCACTCCGATCATCAGTTCACCCAGCGCCTGTACGACGTCGGCGTCAAGGGCTCGTTCGACGCGTTCGCGCTGCACCCGTACAGCGATGACGTCTCGCCCATGGACCCGCGTTCCACGATCGACGAGCGCTACTCGTTCGTGCGCGGGGTCCCGAAGATCCGCGAGGTGATGCTCAGCAACGGCGACGACCGGCCGATCTGGCTGACCGAGTCGGGCTGGAGCACGTCGACGAGCCGCACGAGCGACCCGTGGAGCAACGGCGTGTCGGAAGCGACACAGGCGCTCTTCCTGCGCCAGCAGGCGGAGCAGGTCACGCGCTGGCCGTGGGTGGAGGTCAACGTCTGGTTCAACCTGCTCGACATGGGAGCGAACCGCGAGGAGCTCTACACGAACTGCGGGCTCTGGCGTGTCGACGGCACGCCGAAGCCAGCGTGGACCGCGTTCCGCGAGTCCGCCGCGATGCTCGTCACGCCCGGTGCCCCGGCGAACGTCCCGGCCCCCGATCCCGTCGTCCCGGCGCCCGCTCCGCCGAGCCCGGTGCCATCGGCGGCCGCCGACGCACCGGCGGGGCGGCCTGCGGCACCGCCGCGATCCGCCCAGCGCCTGTCTCTTATA
>JBKOYW010000334.1:0-2974 GCA_046744275.1 Actinomycetota bacterium | reverse complement strand
CTCGAGGACCGGGCGGTGGAGCTGGAGCGCGTACGCGTGCGGCCGGCGGGGCGGACGCCGGCGGTCCGGCTGACGCCGGAGGTCGATCTGCGCGGGGCGACGATCGGGACGGCGAGCAATGGCGCGTTCACGCCGTTCGAGCTGGCGATCGACGAGCACTTCTGGCGGGTGGTCGGTCTCTACCTTGCCGAGGGTCACACGTCACGCGACGGCGTGCGCGAGCGGATCACGTGGTCGTTCCATCCCGAGCACGAGCAGCATCTCGTCGACGACGTCGTCTCGTACTGGCAGCGCCACGGCGTCGCCACGCGGGTGTATAGGGCGCAGACAGCGATTCGCGTCGACGTCTCGTCGCGCATCCTCGCCGCTTGGTGGACGCAGCTGCTGGGGCTCGGGCGCACCAGCTACACGCAGCGGCTCCCCGACCTCGTCTGGGAGCAGTCGCCGCAGCGCAAGCGCGCGCTGCTGTCAGGGCTCTGGGAGGGCGACGGCTCGTGGTCTCTCGTCAACGGTGGGCCGAGTGTGATCCTCGAGTGGGGCACGGTCAGCGACGAGCTCGCCGAGGGCGTCGCCCGGCTGCTCGGCGACGTGGGGCTCGTGTGCTCGTGGCGGCGCGGCCGGACGGCCAAGTCGACGAAGGAGACCCACTGGCTGCGGATCAGCGGCGCCGACCAGGTCGAGCGCGGCCTGTTCCTCGTCCCCGAGCGCGACCGGCCCGGCGTCCTCGCCGCCATCGCTCGCCAGAAGAAGCGCATCGCGCCGACCGGCTACCGGCGCTTCGACGACGGGACGCCTTGGGTGCGGATCGTCGAAACGCGGCGCGAGCGCCACCGCGGGCCCGTCTACTCGCTCGAGGTCCCGGGAAGCCACACCGTCGTGACATCCGGAGGTGTCGTTTCGTCGAACTGTTTCCCGAAGGACGTCGCGGCGCTCAAGCAGCTCGCGGGCAACTCCGGCTACCACTTCCAGCTCCTGAACTCGGTGATCGAGGTCAATGAGCTGCAGAAGCGGCGGGTGATCGCGAAGCTGCAGAAGCACCTGGGCTCGCTCGTCGGACAGGAGATCGGGCTGCTCGGGCTCGCCTTCAAGCCGAACACCGACGACATGCGCGAGGCGTCGTCGCTCGTGTTGTCGGCGCGGCTGCAGGCCGCCGGGGCTCGCGTGCGGGCGTACGACCCGGTCGCGGAGGAGGAGGCGCGGAAGCTGCTGCGGGGCGTCGACTTCGTCTCGTCGACCGCCGCCGCCATCGAGGGCGCCGACGCGGTCGTGCTCGTGACCGAGTGGCCCGAGTTCGGCGACCTGGATTTCGGCGAGGTCGCCGCGGCTATGCGCGGGACGCTCGTCGTCGACGGGCGCAACTTCCTGGACCCGGACGCGGTGAACGCCGCCGGGCTGACCTACGAGGGCGTGGGGCGCGCGGCACGGACGCGCCGGCCGGCGCCTGTCGCGCAGTACGGGGGTGAGTAGACGATGCAGGCGCTGATCCTGGCTGGCGGCGAGGGAACGCGCCTGCGGCCGCTGACCAGCACCGTCCCCAAGCCGGTCGTGCCGCTGGTCGACCGGCCGTTCATCCGCTTCATGCTCGACTGGCTGCGCTCGCACGGGGTCGACGACGTCGTCATGTCCTGCGGACACCTGGCCAGCGGCGTCCGCAACGTGCTCGGCGACGGCACGGCGTTCGGGATCAGGCTGACGTACGTCGAGGAGCCGCGGCCGATGGGCACGGGCGGCGCGCTCAAGTACGCCGAGTCGCTGCTGCAGGACCGCTTCCTGATGCTCAACGGCGACGTGCTCACCGACATGGACCTGACCGCCCAGATCGCGCAGCACGAGCGGACCGGCGCGCGGGCGACGCTCGCGCTCACGCCGGTCGAGGACCCGTCGGCCTACGGCCTCGTCCGCACGCGCGACGGCGGCGAGGTGACCGAGTTCGTCGAGAAGCCGGCGCCCGACCAGATCGACACCCGCAACATCTCGGCCGGCGCCTACGTGCTCGAGGGCTCGGTGCTCGACCTGCTGGAGGCCGACCAGCCGGCCTCGATCGAGCGCGACGTGTTCCCACGCCTCGTCGGCGAGGGCCTCTACGGCTATGTGTCGGACGGCTACTGGCTCGACATCGGGACGCCCGAGCGCTACCTGGAGGGCACGTTCGACATCCTCGAGGGGACGGTCGCCAGCAACGTCCAGAAGCGCATGGGGGAGAGCTTCCTGTGCATCGAGGACGGCGTCGAGAACGCTGGGCGGATCATCCCCTCGGCGCTGGTCGAGAGCCGCTGCCGGATCGGCGATGGCGCGCGGATCGGCGGCCGCGTGGTGCTCGAGCACGGCGTCATGGTCGGCGAGCAGACCACCATCGAGCGCGCGGTCGTCATGCAGGGCACCGAGATCGGGCGCAACTGCACGCTCAGCGGCTGCATCGTCGGCGGCGGGGTGCGGATCGGCGACGACTGCCACGTCGACGGCATGAGCGTGCTCGGCGAGGGCGTCACGATCGGCTCGGGCAACGTGGTCTCCAACGGCGCCCGCGTGTTCCCCGGCGTCACGCTGCCGGACGGCGCGCTCCTGTTCTAGTGGTCCCGCCCGCGAACCACGGCCGGAACCACTGATGGGCGCGGCGCTCGATGCCGCGGCCGTCGCCGCGGTGGACTCGACAGGCCAGGTGGACGAGATCCTCGATCTCGCCGACCACCTCCAGGACGCGCTGTGGCGGGTGGAGTCCGCGGCGATCGCGCCGGTCGACGCGCCCGGCGGCATGGTCGTCGCGGGGATGGGCGGCTCGGCGGTCGGCGGGCGGCTCGCGCTCGGCGCGATCGGGCAGCGGCTGCGGCACCCGCTGGCGATCGCCGACGGCTACCTGCTGCCCGGCTGGGTCGGGCCGGACACGCTCGTGCTGTGCTCGAGCTACTCGGGCAGCACCGAGGAGACGCTGGCGGCGTACGACGACGCCGTCGAGCGCGGCGCGTCGCGGCTCGTC
>JBKOYW010000029.1:0-5862 GCA_046744275.1 Actinomycetota bacterium | reverse complement strand
GGTGGGCCGCGACGCGCACGGTGTTCCTGTCGAGCGAGATGCGCGACCTCGGCCCGCTCCGCGTCGCCGCCGCGCTGCGCGACGCAGGCCTGTCGGTCGTGATGTTCGAGGACCTCGGCGGCCGCGACGAGGATGCCGAGCGCGCGTACCTCGACTGCGTCGCTCGCTTGGACATCTACGTCGGGATCATCGGCGACCGCTACGGGACGATGCTGCCGAGTGGCCGGTCGCCGACGCACGAGGAGTACCTCGAGGCGCGCCGGCGTGGCAAGCGCATTTCGTTCTGGCTGCAGCGCGACGCCTCGCAGCGGCAGGGTCACGCGGCCGACTTCGGCCAGGAGGTTCAGGCGTTCCACACGACCGGTCAGTTCGCCGGCGCCGACGACCTGGCGCGGCGCCTGCTCCAGCGCCTGGCCGAGATCGCCGCCGACGACGAGGCGCCGTGGGTGAAGGTCGGCGACGTTTGCCTGCGCGCGAGCCGCATTCGCGACGAGGGCTCCATGATCGTCATCTCGGCCGAGGTCCGTGACCCGGCGATCGTTCACGCCCTCGAGGGCCTGCGCCCGGATGGGTTCCATCGCGGGACGTCCGTGCCGATCGTCACGGCCCGCCGCGCTGGCGAGGGCCGCGTGACCGCCGTCGTCACGGAGACGCGCACCGCCTCAGCCCATGACGTCGAGCTCAGCGCGGACGTGACGTGGGCCGACGGCAGCGGCGGATCGATGGAGGCGAGCTTCAGCGGGCTGTCCCCCGACGATCAGACGGAGCTCGGTCTCCGCGCCGGGCTTCTTGGCGAGCCGCTGCCGCCGCAGGTCGACGGCAACTTCGGCTTCATGATCAACACATCGGATCCGCTCGCCGAGCTCGAAGGGTTGATGCTGCCGCCGGCGGCCGAGGAGGCGGTCGGGCGCTTGCTGGTCGTCGAGCGTCTGCTCGGCGCCGGTCGCGCCTCGCGCATCGAGCGCTTCGCGCTCGGGCCCGCCCATCTGGGCGAGCGCCGTGTTGAGCTCGAGTACGTCGAGCCCCGCCGGTACGCGAACCACGAACCTGGCCTGCGGCGGATCGAGGGCGCACGTCGCGTCCCGTCCTGAGGCGAACGTATGATCGGCGCGAGCGAGTGAGGTGACGAGATCGTCAGCAAACCCTTCGAACCCATCGAGATCGTCGGCGTCGACACGCCGAACGTCAGCACGCCGCGCAACGACGGAACCCGCGGCAGCGGCTTCTACCGCGTGCCGATCAAGCTGAGCCACAGGCCTCCGCGCGAGTGGGCCGCCGCCTTGCCGGACATCTGGAATCACCCGCCCGAGTTCACGACGATGCACAGACCGGGGATCGCGAGCGTCAGCGGCGACACCGTGGTACTCGACGGCACTACGATCGAAGAGGTCCGCGACTACCACGCGCGCACGCTGCGCCTCGTCGTTGCGCGCCTCAACGAGGCGCAGGCGCAGCATGATGCGAAGGGCCAGATCGACGCGAGTCGCGAGGCCGCCGAGCGCTCCTCCCACGAGGAGAACGTCCGCACTGTCGCGGATGAGATCCGCTTCGAGTAGCCCGCACCGGGGGGATGGATCACCGCGATCCGGTATCAGCTGAGCTACGCGGCCGCCGTCGGCGGGGTGATCTCGCCGAGAGCGGACAACAGGTCGAGGACCGCGGCACGGGTGGTTGCGCCGTGTCGCGGCGAGGCGACCGTCCGCGGTCTTCCCATCGGGCTACGGCGGGATGCCTGACGTTCGTGGGACCCGACGCCTGTCGCCGCGGGCGGCGAAGACCGTCGGAGCCTCCTCCGAACTCGCCAAAAACTCGTCAGAAACTCGGCCAGAATCGCTCACGAGCTTCCGAGCCACGAACCCGAGTCCCGAGCACGGGAATCGAAGTACCTGGAAATGCGCACCATCTGCCGAGTCGTGTAACGCGCCCGAGAGGATTCGAACCTCTGACCTTCGGTTCCGTAGACCGACGCTCTATCCAGCTGAGCTACGGGCGCAGGGGCGGCCAGCCATGTTAGCCGCCAGCGGAGAGGGCGGGATTCGAACCCGCGATGGAGCTTTCCGCCCCATACTCGCTTAGCAGGCGAGTGCCTTCAGCCACTCGGCCACCTCTCCGGGTGCGCGGGGAACTCGCGCTGAAGCCGCAGTGTAGTGGTCCTACGCGGCCCCGCGACGGCGGCCGAGGGCGTCGAGCTCCTCGAGCGACTGGCCGGCGCCGGAGGCGACGCAGGTGAGCGGGGCGTCGGCGATGTGGACCGGCATGCCGGTCTCGCGGTGGACCCGGTCGGCGAAGCCTCGCAGGAGCGCGCCGCCGCCGGCGAGCACGATCCCGTGGCTCGCGATGTCCGCCGCCAGCTCCGGCGGCGTCTGCTCGAGCGTGGCGTGGACGGAGGCCATGATGTCCGTCAGCGGCGGGTCGATCGCGCGGCGGACCTCCTCGCTGTCGAGCTCGAGCTCGCGCGGGAGGCCGGAGAGCAGGTCGCGGCCCCGGATCCGGGTGGAGAGCTCCTCGCCGAGCGGCGACGCGGAGCCGACCGCCAGCTTGATCGCCTCGGCGCTCTGGGAGCCGATCGCCATCCGGTGCTCGAGGCGGATGTGGTTGGTGATCGCGTCGTCGAGGTCGTAGCCGCCGACCCGCAGCGAGCGGGAGACGACGATCCCGCCGAGCGAGATGACCGCGACCTCGCTGGTGCCGCCGCCGACGTCGACCACCATCCGCCCCACCGGCTCCGCGATCGGCAGCCCGGCGCCGATCGCCGCCGCGAGCGACTCCTCGATCAGGTGCACCTCCCGCGCGCCGGCACTCAAAGACGCCTCCTCGACCGCGCGGCGCTCGACGTCCGTGACCCCCGACGGTGCGCACATCACCAGGCGCGGGCGGCTGAAGCGGCTGTGCAGCACCTTGTCGACGAACTGGCGCAGCATCGCCTCGGTGACCTCGAAGTCCGCGATCACGCCGTGCCGGAGCGGGCGGTCGGCCGAGATCGTGGCCGGCGTGCGGCCGATCATCAGCTGCGCGTCGGCGCCCACGGCGTGCACCTCGCCGGTGCGCTGGTCGATCGCCACCACCGACGGCTCGGAGAGCACGATCCCGCGCCCCCGCACGTAGACGACCGTGTTCGCGGTGCCGAGGTCGATCGCCATGTCGCCGACCGACCGCAGCGCGGCCAGGGACCAACGCCGCCGCCGCTGCGAGCCGAAGACTCTCCGAGATGGCATCGCCGACCAGCATACGGGCGCACCAGTACGGTTCATGCATGCCTGACGCGTCGACCTTCCTGCTCTTCGCGGCCGCGAGCCTCGCGTTCCTCGCGATCCCGGGGCCGTCGGTCTTCTACATCGTCACCCGCAGCCTCGCCCAGGGACGGCGCGCGGGCGTCACTTCGATGCTCGGCGTCCAGACGGGCGGGCTCGTTCACGTGGTCGCTGCGGCGTTCGGCGTCTCGGCCCTGATCGCCTCATCGGCGACGGCGTTCACGATCGTCAAGTACGCCGGTGCGGCGTACCTGATCCTGCTCGGCCTGCGCAAGCTCCTCTCGCGCGGGGAGGAGGACGTCGAGGAGCCCGAGCCGCGCGGGCCGGCGTCAGGCAGCCGCCTGTTCTGGCAGGGCGCGGTCGTGAACATCCTCAACCCGAAGACCGCGCTGTTCTTCCTCGCCTTCCTGCCGCAGTTCGTCGACCCATCCGCCGGGCCCGTCGCGCCGCAGATGCTCGTCCTCGGGACGCTGCTGGTCGGGCTCGGGCTCATGAGCGACGGGACCTACGCGCTGGTCGCCGCTGGCGCCGGGCGGAAGCTGCGGGAGACCGCCGCCGCACGGCGCACCCTCGACCGTCTCAGCGGCGGCGTGTTCGTCGGCCTCGGCGTGGTCGCCGCGCTGGCGGGCGAGCCGCGACAGAAGTAGTCAGACCCGACGACGACGACCGCCCCTCGCGCGAGGACCTCAAGCCCGCGGGCCCGGGCTACTTCAAGCTGCCGACCGACCTGCCGCGCTTCCTTCGTCCGAAGCGCTTCCGCTGAAGAAGTCCGCGAGGACCGCGGCGAGCTGGTCCGGCGCCTCCTCGGCCATGTGGTGGCCGCTGTCGATCGTCGCCCCGCGCACGTCGTCCGTCCACTCGCGCCAGATCGCGACCGGATCGCCCCACAGCTCCTCGAGGTCGTCGTGAAGCGACCAGGCGACCAGCGTCGGGCACCGCACACGCCGCCCGGCCGCGCGGTCGGCATCGTCGTGCTCGCGGTCGATCCCGAGGCCGGCGCGGTAGTCCTCGCACATCGCGTGGACCGTGTCCGGGTCGTGGATCGCCCGCCGGTAGTCCGCGAACGCCTCCTCGCCCATGACCTCGGGACCCGCTTGGTACCAGGCGTCCGGATCGGCGCTGATCACGCGCTCCGCCGGCTTCGACGTCTGCCCGAGGAAGAACCAGTGCCACCACGCCGCGGCGAACCGCGCGTCGGCGCGGGCGAGCGCCTCGCCGATCGGGATCGAGTCGAGCACCGCCAGCGCCCGCACGACCCGGGGATGGTCCATGGCCGTCCGGAACGCGACGTAGCTGCCGCGGTCGTGCCCGGCGACCGCGAACCGCTCGTGGCCGAGCGCCCGCATCAGGGCCACGCAGTCGCGCGCCATCGCGCGCTTCGCGTACGGCTCGTGGTCGGGCGTGGTCGGCGGCTTCGACGACTCGCCGTAGCCCCGCAGGTCGGGACAGACGACCGTGTGCCGCGAGGCGAGCAGCGGCGCCACCCGGTGCCACGTGACGTGCGTGCGCGGATGCCC
This sequence comes from Actinomycetota bacterium, assembly GCA_046744275.1. Taxonomy (GTDB): domain Bacteria; phylum Actinomycetota; class Thermoleophilia; order Solirubrobacterales; family Solirubrobacteraceae; genus DASSUW01. Next base: position 1,094 of record JBKOYW010000029.1, on the reverse strand, counting down.
GTGCAGCAGCAACAGCGGCGGTCCGGACCCACCGTGGCGGACGCGCAGCACCGCCTCACCGACGTCGATCCGCTCGAGCGCGAAGCCTTCGAACATGCCCGGCTCCTGCCCGCCGGGCGCGAGAGCCAGTCATCATGGGACCGCCCTGGAGGGGTGGCAGAGTGGTCGAATGCACCGGTCTTGAAAACCGGAGTCCGTTCACGCGGACCGCGGGTTCGAATCCCGCCCCCTCCGCTCAGCACGGCCAAGATTTGGCTCTACAGGCGCTTCGTCGGCAGGCATTGCCCTGCCCTCCGTCAGCACCACACGCGGCGCGGTCGCCGTCACAGGCCCGACGCCAGCCGATCCCCGCGCTCCGCGAGCACGGCCCGGATGGCCTCCCGCGAGCTAGGACTTGGACACGAACCCGACCGCGGGACCGCCCTCGAGCAGGTGGCGGGTATCTTCACTACCCCGCCAGCGGGTAGGAGCCGCGGCCCGAGCCGCGAATCCCACAGCCATGCTGTCGGCGCTCATGATGCTCCGGCGCGTGCTGCCGGCCTTCCGCTACGCGATCAGCGAGGAGGAGTTCCTCCCGATCCTCAGCGCCGGGCTGGTCCTCATCGTGGTCGGGACGCTCACCTACACGCTGGGGCAGGACTGGCACGTCGTCGACGCCCTCTACTTCTCGTCTCGACGCTGACGACGACCAGCGTCTCCAACCCCGAGCTCGTGCTCACCGATCGCTGGCTCGAGATCTTCACGGTCCTCTATCAGCTCGTCGGCATCGGGATCCTCGTCGAGATCCTGCGCCGGCTCGGCGTCGCGTTCATCACGGTCCGCAAGCAGGAGAAGGCGCAGCCGCCCCTACCTGAGGGGTAATTGCGATGCTTGCCCGCCTCGACCACCCTGGTGGGCGATGACGACGATGACCGATCACGCGTTCGACGCCGACACCGCCGTCGAGGCGGCCGGGGACGGTCGCTTCGCCGCTCGACTGACCGACCGCTGGACCGCGCTCGGCGGTACGCCCAACGGCGGCTACATGCTCGCCGTCTGCCTGCGCGCGCTCGCCGCAGAGATGCCGCTGCCCGACCCGCTCGTGACCTCCGTGT
>JBKOYW010000321.1:0-4159 GCA_046744275.1 Actinomycetota bacterium | reverse complement strand
GTCGTAGAACTTCAGAGCGGGCTTCGCGGCGAGGCCGAGCACGGTCACGTCGTACATCCGCCTCGGGCGGCGCCAGGTAGCCGGGTCGCCGCCGAGCTGAGCGGCCGCGTTCGTGGCGGCCTCCTGCAGCCCCAGGTTCGTCAGCTCGAGGAATGCCGCGCCGTCGGCGCCGCCGAAGTCGAATGCGTGCGAATTGCCGGGGCCGCCGAGCCAGTTCGCCGCGGCGCGGGACAGCTGCAGCTTCACCACCTCGTCCTTGAGCGCCTCCCAGGCCGCCACCCCGGGGTCGACGGTGCTGGCTGCGTCGGTGCTGTCGTAGCTGCCGTCCCAGGCGATGATCGTGTCGATCACCGTCTTGGCCGGGCCGGTCATCTCCGCCTGCACGTTGCGCAGCGTCCGATCGAGCAGGATCCGCTGCTGGGCGTGGGTGCCCGCCGCGCGGTCGACGGCCTTGATCGCGTCGAAGCTCGGGTTGGCGGCCGCCTGGGCGACCAGGCGGTTCAGGTAGTGGGCGCGGTGCCAGCGCCCGGAGATGCGCTCGGGGGCCGGCGCGTCGCCGACCGTCCAGCCGGCGGACGGCATGTTGTTCCAGTTCGCGAGCCAGCCCCGCTTCGGGTTGATGACGTGCGGCCGCTGTGAGGGCCTGAGGAAGCCGCGCCACTCCGCCTCGCCGGTGCCGGGCATCGGCAGCCGCTCGTCCCAGCGCTTGGGCCGGATGGGCAGGCGCCCGGGATGCCACCAGCCGACGTTGCCCTGGTCGTCGGCCACCATCGTGTTCTCGTTCCAGCTCACCTTGTTGAGCGCGCGACCCGCCTGCTGGACGGTGTCGGCCTCGTTGAGCTCGACGAGCCCGACGAGGGTGTCCATCTCGTGCTGCCAGGTCGCGTAGCGCCGCGCCCACGCCGTGCCGTTGCCCGAGCGCGCCTGGACCGGGCCGTGCACGGTGCGGCACAGCCGCCGCGTCTCCGCGCTCTCGCCGGCGACCTGGAAGGTCTCCGTGCGGCACTTCATCTTGCGTGTCTTGCCCTTGAACCGGTAGCGCTCGCGCCCGGCCAGGCGCTCGGCGCAGAGGTCGTCGTCGTCGGTCAGGCCGCTGGTCAGGCCCCATGCGATGTGGTCGTTGCGGCCGATACCGACCAGCGGCAGCCCGGGCGGCGTCACGCCGCGCGCGTCGAGCCCGGGCCGGTGGACCTCGAGCTCGGCGAGCTGCTCCGGGATCTGGAAGCCGAGCTGCGGGCCGTGGAACAGCCACGCGCGGCCGCCGCTCCCGCGCACGGCCCACGCGTTCGAGCCGCCGCGGAACAACGCAGTGGTCGCCGACGCCGACTCGGGCGCGCGCAGGCCGCGGAGGTACTGCTGCGAGCGCTTGAAGCCCGCCTTCTCGTCCTTGCGCGTGCGGCCGGGGTTGGACGGATAGCGGCCCTCGGAGGCGGGGACCGTGACGACCTGGTCGCGCCGGCGCAGCGGCAGCAGGCTGTTGAAGCGCTGTGCGCCCAGCGTGCGCAGCGCCTCCCAGTTCTGCAGCTCGCGGCCGTCGTCGCTCGGGATCGTGCGCGCGAGCTGGACGCCGACAGAGGCGGAGTCGACCGCGCGCCACGGCGCCATGTCGAGGTTGAGCAGGACGAACTCCTGCGGACGCAGCGACGGGTCCGCCTTCACGCGGTCGAGCCACAGGTTGATCCCGGCCGCGTAGGCGTCGAAGCGCGCGCGCAGGGCGGCCGGCAGCGCGCGCAGCTGGCGGCGCAGCTCGGCGAGCGTGTAGTAGTCGCGGCGGGCGATGATGTCGCTCTCCAGCCGCGATTCGCCGAGCACCTCGGCGAGCCGGCCCTGGGTCGCGCGCCGGAACAGCTCGAGCTGCACGAGCCGGTCCTGCGCCATCGCGTAGCCGACCCCGAGCCACAGGTCGCGGTCGGTGGCCGCGCGCACGTTCGGCACGCCGTAGGCGTCGCGCGTGATCGTCACGCCCGTGGCCGGCGACTCCGTGGTCCCCGGCTGGTCGAAGCCCGCGGGCTTGAACGCGAACGACTCGAACAGCGCGATCTGGTCGGTCAGGTGCGGGTTGCTCCCGCTCTGCGGCACGTGCCCGGACTGGCCGGGCGGCAGCACGGTCTCGGCCTGGACGACGTTCGCGGATGCTGCGACCGGCACCGCCAGCAGCGCCGCGACGGCGGCGGTCGCAACCCTGATCATGGCGGCGGAGCCTATCCGGGGTACTGGTCCCGCGCGTAGGTGAGCAGGCCGCGGGCCTCGAGCCGGTCGACCGGCGCGCGGAACGTGACCTGGACGACGCCCGGGTTGCGGCCAATCTCGATCGCTCCGGTGACGGTCGCGCGGTTCATGACCTCCGGCACCGTCATGTCGAGCAGCTCGGCGGCGCGCGCGAGGCCGTTGTCGGTCGCGGCGTTGAGGTCCGGCCCGGTGCCGATGACCGACACCGGCGCGGTCTCCTCGAGCGCGTCGAGGCCGTGGCGGCGGGCGAGCGCGAGCGCGCGCATCCGCTCCTCCTCGGTCAGCGGCCGCGCCAGGAACGGCAGGTCCTCGGCGACCGGGAACAGCACCGGCCCGTCGATGCCGAGGCCCTTGATCACCTCGACCTCGAGCGTGACCGTGCCCGACACGTCGCACGTGTGGCCGGCGATCTCGCCGTCGCCCTGGAGCGCGTGCATGTCGCCGAGGTAGATGCCGCCGCCGTCGACCTTGACCGGGCAGATGAGGATGGCGCCCGGCCGGACGGCGTCGATGTCCATGTGCCCGTCGGTCTTGTGCTCGCTGAGCTCGGCGGCGGTGAGCGCGTAGCGGTGCGGGGCGCCGATCAGGAACGCGCCGAAGTCGCCGGCGTTGTGCGAGTCGGGCATCGTGGTCGATGGCGTGGTGCCGAGCTGGCCCATGAACGGACGCAGCCGCGTCGCCATGCCGACGATGTCGTGCGGGGCGAACAGCAGGATCGGGTGCTGCCGCGAGTTGTCAGGCAGCGCGGCCATCCGCGCCGCGTCGTTCGCGAAGCCCTCGGCGGCCGCCTGGCCGACGGTCACGCCGACGGTGTGGGTCGGGTCGAACGCCATCGTGTAGCCGTTGGTGAACGTGAACGGGGTCGCGTCGGCGCCGCAGTTCGCGCAGCGCACGGACTCCGGACCGACGCCCTGCACGCGCGTCTCGGGCCACTCGGTGCCGCATTGCGCGCAGACGGCGGCGACGTACGGGTCCCCGTTGAACCGTCCCTCCATCGTCTGGTCGTTGCCGGACGCGGTGGCGAGCGAGGTGACCTCGATGTCGCGAATCCGGATCGCGATCGCGTCGCCGACGTGCGCGCCCTCGACCGCCACCGGCATGCACACCTCGTGGCCGCCGCGGATCGAGGGCGTGATCATCGGGCCCCAGCAGCCGGGCGTTGTGTTGACGACGATGTGGCCGCCGTCGGCGACCGGCCCGAGCATCGGGACGTCGGGGCCGAGCAGCCCGTTGGTGAAGGTGTCGACGAACACGGTCTGGCGGGCCTGGCGTGTCTCGATCGTGGCCACGGTTCACGCTCCTCCTGCGACAGGGATCAACAGGGCGACTTCGTCGCCGGCGTGCAGCCGCTGCTCGCGCTCCACGTGCGTGCCGGAGACGACCGGCAGCACCGAGCGCAGGGCAGGTTCGAGCGACGGCTGCTGGGCGCCGAGCGCGGCGAGCAGGTCGTCCACACTGGCGTCGTCGGCGAGGTCGATCGACAGCAGCGGCGCGTCCGCCAAGCGGCTCAACCCGGCGCCGAGGCGAACGCGGATCCGCACGCAGCACACAATACGTCGCCGGGATGGCGACGTTCCAGTCAGGGCGCCGGCCGGATGCCGGCGCAGGGAACAATTTCCGCCACAATGAGAGGAGATGGCCGAATCGCTCCGCGGAAAGCTCCTGCTGGCGGCGCCGACGCTGCTGGACCCGAACTTCGTGCGCACGGTGGTGCTGATCGCCGAGCACACCGAGGAGGGCGCCATGGGGCTGGTGCTCAACCGGCCGGCCGCATCGAGCGTGTCGGAGGCCGTCCCGGACCTCGCCTGGCTGGCGGGTGACGAGGAGCAGGTGTACGTCGGCGGGCCGGTCGCCGAGACCGCCGTGATCGTGCTGGCCGAGTTCGACCGCCCGGAGGTGGCGGGCGCGCTGGTGGAGGGGGACCTCGGCT
>JBKOYW010000308.1:0-4434 GCA_046744275.1 Actinomycetota bacterium | reverse complement strand
CTCCTCGACGGCCGGCGAGACGGTGACGGCATCGTCGCCGCCGAGCGTCTGCACCCGCAGCGTGTCGCTGAGCAGCGACGGCGCCCAACGCGAGCGCCGTGCGAGTTCGGGAGTGGGGAGACATGACGCGTGACCGTACGGACGCGCCACCCCGCACGAAATAACGGAAACCCTCAAACCTTCAACCCCGCCGAAGCGGCTCGCGCCTCACCCGATCACGATGGTCTGCAGCTCGGTCAGCCGCTCGAGCGCGTGGCGGCCGCCGACCCGCCCGGTGCCGCTGTCCGAGCCGGCGCGGCCGCCGAACGGCAGGTGGTTCTCCCAGTAGTTCGTCGTCTCGTTGATGTTCACGAGCCCGGTGCGGACCGCGTCGGCGTAGCGCAGGCCGTCCTTGACGTCGCCGGTGAAGATCGCGGCCAGCAGGCCATACGGCGACGCGTTGGTGAGCTCGATCGCCTGCTCCAGCGAGGAGATCGGGACGATCGGGGCGATCGGGCCGAACGTCTCCTCGCGCGCCGCCTCGGAGTCCGGGCTGACGCCGTCCAGCACCGTCGCCTCCCAGTAGAGGGACGTCGGATGCCCCGAGGCCCGCGAGCCGCCCGCCACCACCCGCGCGCCGCGCTCCACGGCGTCCGAGACGTGCGCGTCCATCTTGGCCGCCACGCCGTCGTTGTTGAGCGGCCCCATCGTCGTCTCCGGCGCGAACGGGTCGCCGAGGCGCACGTCCGACGACACGTTCGCGGCCAGCCGCTCGACGAACTCGTCGCGGATCCCCTGGTGCACGAGCAGCCGCTCGCCGGCCGTGCACGACTGGCCGGCGCACAGGAAGCACGCGCTCACCGCGGCCTCCGCCGCGGCGCCGACGTCGGCCCCGTCGAGCACCACCAGCGGCCCGTTGCCGCCCATCTCCAGCAGCAGCGTCTTGCCCGCCGCACGCTGCGCGATGCGCCGGCCGGTCGCGGTCGAGCCGATGAAGCCGACGGCCGCCGTCCCCGGGTTGGCGACCAGCTCGTCGCCGACAACCGGCCCCGGCCCGAGCACGAAGTTGAAGACGCCGGGCGGGAGGTCGGCCTCCGCTACGCACTCCGCCAACAGTCCCGAGCACACGGCGGTCGAAGGCGCGGGCGTCCACACCACGGTGTTGCCGACCGCAAGGGCCGGGGCGACGATCTCGGCCGGCATCGTGTACGGCCAGTTCCACGGTGTGATCACGGCAACGGGTCCCAAGGGCCGTCGCATCAGCAGCACGCGCTTTCCGGGCGAGGAGCTCGGTGGGATCGCGCCCTCGAGCCGCACCCCGTCCTCCGCGGCCGCGCGCCACATCACGACCAGCTCGTCGACCTCGTCGTAGGCCTCGGCGTGCAGCGGCTTGCCCTGGTCGAGCGTCAGCGCCCGCGCGAGCTCCTCGCGCCGCCGCTCGCACACGTCGGCGATCCGGTGGAGCGCCGCCCCACGGGCGAACGCCGTCTCCGCCGCCCAACCGGGAAACGCCTGCACGGCGGCCGCGATCGCGCGTTGCGCATCCTCGCGGTCGCCCTTCGCGACGGCGCCCAGGTCCTCACCCGTCGCCGGGCTCGACGCGCGCTCCTCCGCCCCGTCCAGCGCTGCGTGCCAGTCGCCGGCGACGAACATGCGGGTCAGCGTCATCGGGGCCCTCTCTTCTCGGCTTGACGGTGCCGGAAGCGACGATATATAAGTCGAATTCCAGTTGCATGTAAGAGGACGTACCCGATGACTGGGATCCTCGCCGACATCGTCGCCGAGGGTGAGCGGCTTGTCGGCATCGCGTCCGACGAGAGCGTGCCGATGCGGCTGCTCGGCGGGGTGGCGGTGCGGCTGAAGGCACCCGAGCTGCCGGCGACGCTCACCCGCGAGTACAAGGACATCGACTTCGCCACGACGAAGAAGGGCGCGGGAGCGGCCGACCGCCTCCTGCGCGACGCCGGCTACCAGCCGCACGTCTCCTTCAACGCCATGCACGCTCGCGAGCGAGGGCTCTACTTCGACGAGGAGAACGACCGCCAGGTCGACCTCTTCATCCACTCGTTCCGCATGTGCCACGAGATCCCGCTCGGTGACCGGCTCGCGGTCGAGGACGGCACCGTGCCGCTGGCCGAGCTGCTGCTCACGAAGCTGCAGATCATCGAGGTCAACGAGAAGGACATCCGCGACACGGTGCTGCTGTTCCACGGGCACCCGATCGCGGACCACGACGACGGGGCGGTCAACGGCGCGCAGATTGCCGCCCTGTGCGCCGGCGACTGGGGCCTGTGGCGCACGATCACGGCGAACCTCGAGCGCTGCAGTGGCCACGTCGACGACTACGAGCTGCCCGCCGAGGACCGCACTCGCATCGCTCAGCGCTTCAGCCAGCTGCTGGCGCGGATCGAGGCCGAGCCCAAGAGCCGCGGCTGGCGGCTGCGGGCGAGGGTCGGGGAGCGCAAGCGCTGGTACGACCTGCCCGAGGAGGTGGAGTAGCCATGCGGATGTTCTTCGCGACCGACATCCACGGCTCCGAGGTCTGCTGGAAGAAGTTCCTCAACAGCGGAGCGCACTACAAGGCCGACATCGTCGTGCTGGGCGGGGACATGACCGGCAAGGCGCTGGTCCCGATCGTCGACGACGGCGACGGCACCTGGCACGCCACGCTGCTCGACAACCGCGAGGTGCTCAAGGGCGAGGAGGAGGTTGCCGCTTTCGAGGCGGCGGTCCAGCGGCGCGGCTACTACCCGTTCCGCACGACGCCGGACGACCTGCGCGAGCTGTCGGCCGACGAGTCGCGCTGGCACGCGCTGTTCGAGGAGGAGATGCTCAAGACGGTCGAGCGCTGGATGGCGATGGCCGACGAGCGGCTCGGCGGCACCGGCATCCGCGTCTTCGTCTGCCCGGGCAACGACGACCAGCTCGAGGTTGACGAGGTCGTCGCCAACGCCAAGACCGTCGAGCTCGGCGAGGGGCGCGTGGTCGACGTCGGCGACTACCAGATGGCGTCCAGCGGCTGGGCCAACCGCACGCCCTGGGACACCTACCGCGAGGAGGACGAGGACGTCCTGCTCGAGCGGATCGAGCGGATGGTCGCGAATGTCACCGCCGAGCCCGAGCGCACGATCTTCAACCTCCACTGCCCGCCCTACAACACCGGGCTCGACGAGGCGCCGCAGCTCACGGCGGACATGTCGCTCAAAGACGCAGGCCGCGCGACCATTCCGGTCGGCTCGACCGCCGTGCGGCAGGCGATCGAGCGCCACCAGCCGGGGCTCGCGCTGCACGGGCACATCCACGAGGCGCGCGGGACGCACCGCCTCGGCAACACGCTGTGCATCAACCCCGGCAGCACCAACGAACAGGGCCAGTTGCTGGGGGTCGTCGTCGATCTGGACGGCAAGAAAAAGGTCAAGAACTTCGTGCTGACCAGCGGCTAGGAGGAGACGGTTCGATGGCAACAGTGGCAAGCACGGGGGACGCCGCCGAGCGGGCGGTCTTCGTCAGGAAGGCGACGGGCCTCGTCCGTGGCTGGTCGACGCGCGACGCGTTCATCTACGCGGCGTTCTCGATCAACCTCGTCACGCTCGGGTTGTGGATCTTCGGCTACGGGCCGTTCATCCCGGAGGGCAGCCTGCTGTGGGCGGTGCTGCTGGCCGGCTTGTACCTCGTCGTGCAGGGCATCACCTACGCGTCGCTGATCGCGGCGATGCCGCGTGCGGGCGGCGACTACGTGTGGATCAGCCGCGTGCTCGGCGGCGGGCCGGGCTTCGTCCTGGCCATCACGGGCTGGTGGTTCATCCTCTGGCTCTGGGTCCCGATCTACGCGAACATCCTCAACGTCGAGGTGTTCGGGCCGCTCGCCGCCATCATCGGCTGGGAGTGGGGTTACACGTTCTGGAGCGGCGACGACGGGATCTTCGTCTCGTCGGCGATCACCGCGCTGCTCGCGTCGGCCTTCATCTCGATGGGCATGCGCCGCTACGCGAGGCTCCAGAAGATCTGCTTCTACGGCGGCGTCATCGGCCTCGGGATCATGATCCTGCTGTTGCTCTTCAACTCGAAGGAGAGCTTCATCGCGAACTTCAACGAGCAGTCGCTGGACCTCTACGGGGTCGAGAACGCGTACGCGGCGACGCTCGCCGCGGGCACGGAGGGCTTCACGCCTTCGACCCTCGGCGCCTTCGCCTTCGGGTCGACGCTGATCCTCATCCCGATGATGGCGTTCTTCAACCTGTGGTCGAACTGGGGGGCGACGCTCTACGGCGAGGTGCGCGGCGCGTCGGACTTCCGCCAGAACATCTACGCGATGGCAGGCGCCCTGTTGGCCACCTCGGCGGCCGCGATCGTGCTGTTCCTGCTGTTCTCCAAGACGTTCGGGTGGGACTGGTACAACGCCGCCAACAACGCTTACTGGGCGGGCACGATCCCGACCGGCGTGTGGCCGTACCC
>JBKOYW010000001.1:0-5939 GCA_046744275.1 Actinomycetota bacterium | reverse complement strand
CGCTACGCGAGCCGCAAGGGAGACCGGGCGTTCCCGTTCTGGTCCATCAGGCTGTCCCACGTCTCGCCATGGCGGCCGCTCGAGTGGGACCGCGGCGTCGCGCAGCGACTTCGGGCCCGCCGCACGGGCGATCTGGTGTGGGCCCGGGTGCTCGAGAACCGTGAGGTCGAGGCAACGGACCTCGTCTACGACTTCTCGGTGCCCGGCCTCGAGAACTTCTGGGCCGGGACAGGCGTGCTTGCCGCGAATACCTATGGCCCCAGAATGAGGCCGCACGACGGGCGTGCGATCCCCACCTTCCTGCGCCAGGCGCTGCAGGACCGCCCGATCACCGTGTTCGGCGAGGGCTCCCAGACGCGCTCCTTCTGCTACGTGTCCGACGAGGTGGACGGGATCATCCGCCTCGCCGAGTCCGGCGCCCACCAGCCGGTCAACATCGGCAACCCCATCGAGTTCACCCTCCTCGAGCTGGCCCAGGCGGTGATCGAGGTCACCGGCTCGCGGTCGGAGATCGTCCACGAGGCGCTCCCGACCGACGATCCGAAAGTCCGTCAGCCGGACATCAGGCTCGCGCGTGACCTGCTCGGCTGGGAGCCCCAGGTGGGGCTTCGTGACGGCCTGCGCCGCACCCTCGACCAGTCCGGCATCGACGCGCTCACCGGCGCCGGCGTCACCTAACCCCGCTACATCGGCTCCACGCGTGCGTTGAGTGCACGGAGAGCCCTTCGACTTGGCAGACGCACCCACACAGTCCCCGCAGCGCCCCCGCTCCGGCCCGCCGGTGGAGGTCGACCTGCCCCTGGTCGACGTCCGGCGCAAGCGTCCGCCGGCGCTCGCCTTCCTGCTGCGGATGGAGACGCTGCGCCAGGCGCTGCGCGTTACGTCGCTGCTGGCGCTCGACTTCGCCGGCGTGTTCTCGGCGATCTACGTCGCGCTCATGGTCAAGGCGGTCCTGCGCGATGGCGAGTGGGCGTGGACGGCGTCGCTCGACGAGACGCGCGACACGATCGCGTTCGCGTATCTGGTGACGGTCCTGCTGTTCGCGCGCTCCGGGCTCTACGCGTCGCGCGCCGAGCGCCCGGGCCTGTCGCGGATCGTCTCGTCGCTGGCGCAGGTCATGGTCGTCGCGCTCATCTTCGCGCTCGTCAACGGCGAGAAGTACTCGAGCTACTACATCTTCTACGGCACGCTGGCGTTCGCGGTCTTCTTCATCGGCTCGCTGCGCTGGCTCTACGAGCGCGTCACCGGGGTGATCCTGCGGGCGGCGGGCTACCGGCGCCGTGCGGTGCTGGTGGGCTCCGGCAAGCACATCGAGGACGTCGCGCAGGCGCTCAAGGACGAGGTGCACGCGCCGGTCGAGATGGTCGGCTTCGTGTCGCTGGCGCCGCGGCCCGACAACGGCCTGCGGTCGCTCGGGCGGATCGAGGACCTGCCACAGGTGCTCGACGCCCACCGGGTGAAGGAGGTCATCATCGCCGACCCGGACTTCCCGCAGGACCGGGCCGTCGACCTCGTCGACCACTGCCACCAGCGCGGCGTCACGGTGCGGATTGCGCCGTCGACGATGGAGATCCTCGTCCACCGCGCCGAGTTCGTGCCCGGCGCGTCGGTGCCGCTGTTCGAGCTGCGCCCGCCGGTGTTCGACGGCTTCGACTACGCGGTCAAGCGCACGTTCGACTTCGTGGTGTCGCTCGTGCTGCTGATCGTGCTGGCGCCGCTGCTGCTGCTGATCGCGATCGCGGTCGCGGTCTCCTCGCGCGGGCCGGTGCTCTACCGCTCGATGCGCCCCGGGATCGGCGGTGAATCGTTCGCGTGCCTGAAGTTCCGCACCATGCGCTCGGACGCCGACCAGGTCCAGGCCGACCTCGAATCCTTGAACGAGGCCTCGGGGCCGCTGTTCAAGATCAAGGACGACCCGCGGCTCACACGCGTCGGCCGGCTGCTGCGGCGCTATTCCCTCGACGAGCTGCCGCAGCTGCTGAACGTGCTCGCCGGCAAGATGTCGCTCGTCGGCCCGCGCCCGCTGCCGCAACGCGACTTCGACCAGCTCGAGGACTGGCACAAGAAGCGCTACCTCGTGCTGCCCGGCATCACCGGCCTGTGGCAGGTGTCCGGACGCTCGGAGCTCGACTTCGACGACCTCGTGCGGCTCGACTTCCTCTATCTGGAGCGCTGGTCGGTGGGGCTCGACCTCGCGATCCTGCTCAAGACCGTGCCCGCGGTGTTCAGCCAGCGCGGCGCGTTCTGAGTGCTGGCGGCCGCGCTCGTCGCCGCCGCGCTCGGCGTCCAGGCGCACAACGTCGCGGTCTCGATCTCGCGTGCGGGGCCGCGGCCCGCGGCGGGCAGGCTGGAGCGGCGCGCGCACACGCGGATGCGGCGCCGGTTCGAGCGGGCTGGGCACGACGTGCGGGTGCAGCGGTTCGACACGCCGCGCGGGCGCTCGCGCAACGTCATCGGGGTGCGTGAAGGAGAGGAGCGGTGCGTGCGCGTGCTGATGGCACACGCCGACACCGTCCCACCGTCGCCGGGCGCGGAGGACAACGCGTCGGGCCTCGGGCTGCTGGCAGGGCTCGCGCCGCGGCTGGAGGCGCTCGACCCGCCGTGCACGGTGTGGCTCGTCGCCACCGGCGCCGAGGAGCGGATCTACACCGGCTCGCCTGACCACCTCGGCGCGCTGGCGCTGCGCGAGATCGTGCCGCGGAAGCGGCTGCGCTACGCGCTCTCGCTCGACGAGGTCGGCCGCGGCGCCGCGTTCCGCCTCCGCTCGCCGGTGGCCGCTCCACGGCGTAGCGTGGAGCGCGAGCTGCTGGCCGCCGCCGAGGAGGCCGGGGTGTCGGTGGACTGGCAGCGCGACAGCGGCACCGGCAACTCCGACCACCGCGAGTTCGAGCTCGCCGGGATGCGCGGCGTCAAGCTCGGCGTGCTCGACAACCCGTGCCGACACGAGGCCTGCGACACCCACGACCGCCTCCAGCGCGCGGCGTTCAGGCGTGTGCAGCGGGTGGTCGAGGCCGCTATCCGCTGAGCAGCCGCTCGTAGAGCTCGCCGCCGGTCACGGTGCGAGTGACCTGGATCCGACCGAGCGGCTGGTCGTCGCCCGGCCGCGCGCGGGCGTCGACGTCCTGCGTGAAGACGGCGTCGTAGCGCTCGGTCAGCCACCCGAGCAGATCGTCCGGGATCCGCGGGTCGTTCGTGCCGTCCTGGCCGTAGTTGCCGTACGGTGGCGCGAACGCGAGCGGCCGGTACGTCGAGATGTGGTCGGACAGGGTGTCCTGGCCCCATTCGATGTCGGATCGCACTCGCTCCCGCCATCCGTCGAAGTCCTCACCCTCCTCCTTGTACGCGTAGTACGCCCCGTAGTCGTCTTCCCCGGTCGCTGCTGTGGGTCGTCGCGCTCGCCGCGTCGCTCGTAATCGCCGCATTCGGCGTCTCGATCGGGAGTGAGGAGCTGTTCGGCTTCGCGTTCGCGTGGGGGATCGCGATCGCCGTCGTCGCGACGATCCAGCTGATCGTCGCGCTCGCGCTCGAGCGCGCCTACGACCCGACGATCCTTCGGGCGTTCCTCGTCGCGCCCGTGTACCCCGTCGCCTACTGGACGATCGCCGCCGCCGCGGCGCTGCGCTCGCAGGTCGCCGGTCTACTGCGCGGGCCTCGCGGGAAGCGGGTCGTGTGGGACATCCCGCGCGAGCGGATCGGCGCCGGTTAGGATCGGCCACGTGCCCGAGCTTCTTCGCACGGTCCGCGTGGCCGCGATCCAGGCCACGCCGGTGATCCTGGACGCCGAGGCGAGCGTCGCCAAGGCCGTCGGGCTGCTCGAGCGCGCGGCCGGCGAGGGCGCCGAGCTCGCGGTGCTTCCGGAGACGTTCGTGCCGCTCTACCCGTCGAACAAGTGGGCGCGCGGGGCGGCAGGGTTCGGCGGCTGGGACGAGCTGTGGGAGCGGCTGCACGCGAACGCCGTCGAGGTGCCGGGCCCGCTGGTCGACGAGCTGGCGGCCGCCTGCGAGCGGTTCGGGATCCACGCGGTCGTCGGCATCAACGAGCGCGACCGCGGCACGCTCTACAACGCGTTCCTGACGATCGGGCCGGAGGGTCTGCTCCACAAGCACCGCAAGCTGATGCCGACCCAGCATGAGCGGCTGTTCCACGGCATCGGAGCCGGCGGCGACCTGCTGCCGGTCGACACGCCGGTCGGCCGCGTGGGCGGCCTGATCTGCTGGGAGAACCGCATGCCGCTGGCGCGTTGGGCCGTCTATCAGGGCGCGCCGCAGATCTGGGTGGCGCCGACGGCCGACGACTCCGACGGCTGGCTGGCCTCGATGCGGCACATCGCGATCGAGTCGGGAGCGTTCGTCGTCTCGGTCCCGCAGTACATCCCCGGCAGCGCGTTCCCGGAGGACTTCCCGGTCGAGGTCGATCGCGACGCCGTCTACGGCCGCGGCGGGGCGGCGATCGTCGAGCCGACGTGGGGCAAGATCCTCGCCGGCCCGGTCTACGACGCCGAGACGGTGCTCGTGGCAGACTGCGACCTGCGGGCAGGGTTGCACGCAAAGCGGTGGTTCGACGCGGTGGGTCATTACTCGCGTACGGACGTCCTCTCGCGCACTCCTGATTAAGGCGCGGAGCGCGCGTTGCCGACCAACGGAGGTGGATGTCCCGGGTTCCGAGATACCGCGGCCCGTTCGAGCCCGACCGGGCGCGGCGGCTGCTGTGGCGCGCCGGCTTCGGCCCGCGCCGCGGGCAGGCCGAGAAGCTGGCCAAGCTCGGGCTCGACCGCGCGGTCGACTCGCTCACCCGCCCGCGCTCGCGGCGGCTGAGCGGCCCGAGCCCGCACGACGAGGACGGCCGCCCTCTCGCTCCGCGTGACGCCTGGGGGCACGACCACTGCTGGTGGCTCGACCGCATGGTGCGCAGCCAGGCGCCGCTCGTCGAGCGCATGACGCTCGTCTGGCACGACTGGTTCGCGACCAGCAAGAGCGTCGCCACGACCGAGCTGATGCTGCGCCAGAACGACCTCCTGCGCCGCCACGCGCTCGGCTCGTTCGAGCAGCTCGCGCTCGACGTCACGCGCGACCCGGCGATGCTGCTGTGGCTGAACGGCGTCGACAACAGCACGTGGGACGTCGACGAGAACTACGCCCGCGAGCTGATGGAGCTGTTCCGTCTCGGCGCCGGGCGCGGGTACAGCGAGCGCGACGTGCGCGAGATGGCGCGCGCGCTCACCGGCTTCACCTACACGTGGTCAGAGGGGCGCGGCCCGCACGACTTCCGCTTCGACCGTGAGCACTACGACGCCGGCTTCAAGCGCGTGCTCGGCAAGCGCGGGCGCTTCGACTGGCGCGACGCCGTGCGCTTGAGCGTGCGTCACCGCAAGCACCCGTCGTTCGTGGCGAGGTCGGCGAGTGGGAAGGGCGCCTGCGCCGCGGGCGCTACCGGCTCGTCTGCACTCTGGAAGGGCACCGCGTGCTCGGCATGCGCGCAGTGCTGCGCGTGCGGTAGCGCCGGTGAGCGTCAACTGCGGCATTAAGGGAGGCGCGATCGACCGCGCCGCGGGTCCCTGGCGCCTTTTCGTGAATATGGAACGAAAAGGCGCCACGCGCCTCGTGACCGGCCGCGCGAACGGCTCCCTCGCTCCCCTACCCAGCGCAGTGACGTTCGCCCCGCTCAGGCGGGCACGTTCCGCCGCCGGAACCCGACCAGGCCGACCACCACCAGCGCCGCCGCCACCGCCGTCAACCCGAGCAGCGGCACCGCATCGAACGCGGCGGCCGGCAGTAGCGGCACGTGTGTGTACGGCGACAGGTCCATGACCCAGTCGGGCAGCCCCAGCAGCGGCCCGAGGAACGCCGCGAGGTAGCAGGCGGCGAGGACGCCCCAGGCGGCCGCCGCGGCCCGCGGGAGCAGGCCGAACAGCGCGACGGCCGCGCCGATCAGCACCCATA